>QQRX01000047.1 GCA_003602595.1 Candidatus Poseidoniales archaeon
CAATATCTGCATCTAAAATTGCACCTATCGGTAACCGAAATACGTAGATCTCGTAACTGACGACCATACTTGTCGGATACCATGTCATATGCGTAAAGCAAGAGGTGATGAGGGTTACCCATATCGGACAGATTGAATAAAGACGACCTCTTACGATGCTTTGAGAGATATGCTGTCGATTAGTTCAAAGGCACGTGAAATGCTTGATAAATTTGCAGAAGATGCTGATGATAGTGATCTTCTATTGAGAATAGAAATAATCGGTAGAGGCCCCAAAGGATTTCAATATGACTTACAACTGGTCAACAAAAGTGAAGGAAAGGAAGATGATATTGCCCTAGAAATAGATGGGATGGCTGTTCTGGTTGATTTAAAAAGTAAAATATATCTTGAAGGTACAACTATAGATTACAAAGAAACTCTAATGGGTGGTGGTTTTAGTTTTGATAATCCTAATCCGTTATGGATGGATGAGTTATCTCAAGCGGTGGCTGAAATAATTGCCGATGAAGTTAATCCAGCTGTAGCATCACACGGAGGTCATGTAGATCTGGTAGGTGTTGATGATAATAAGGCAATAATTTCCTTCGGAGGAGGTTGTCAAGGTTGCGGTATGGCAGATGTAACATTAAAACAGGGCGTTGAAGTCATGATAAAAGAGAAGGTTCCAGGAATAACTGAAGTCATCGATGTTACTGATCATGCTGCAGGTACAAATCCATTCTACTAATCAGTACATCGGAAGTTCATCATCATCCTCGGGTGCGGGAAGTGCTATAGATTGTGCTCTTTCAAATGCTTCACGAACTTTATCTTCTATTTTCCGTGCATCTTCTAATAAATCATTAACTGGTATTTCCATATCCAGTAATTCACTAAGTCCTTCAATAGCAATCAATGCTGCTCTTGCGTCAGGATATACTGGATTACATTCCGATAAAAGTGCTGTAATATCAAGGTTTTGTCTTTCACCTTCTGCTATTAAATAACCAGCAATACCTGATACAACGCCTTGTTGGATTCTTTGAATATTAGCATCATCGAGTCTGTTTCTACCTTCACCTGTTGATGATACACTCCATAGATCGCTTTCTTCTTTAATTCCTAGATCGTTACTTACTACTCCATCAATCACGATTAGTTTACTGAATCCTCCTTTGGTAAACCATTCTAATACAGTCTGACCGAAATAAACATCATTTTCACTTGGAAATTGAATTTCTGCTGTAAATACTCCTATTCCATCTCCTTGATATACCCTTACAGGGTGTTTTGGAACAGAATCATGAATTAAGGCTATAGCTGGAAATTTAGGATGCATGACAGTACCCATTGGGTCTAGATTTAAAGATCTAATAAGATGTGAAGCAGCAATAACGCCAACAGAACCTACCGTAGAAAATCCACATATTGCAACTCCTCCCAATTTTGAAGAATCTGCTCCTGAATGTAAAACCAAAGGATATCCGGGGCTAGTCTCATCATTCATAGCGAGCCCTTGGGTAGGACTCATTTTAATTTCACGGATTTTGATTAAATTAATTTAAAAAAAACCTAACTTTATGTAATAACATCTAATGGTCAATAACATGGAAGAAGAGCCTGAAGATTGGTCATTTAGTTCTCATATTGGGAAGGACTTACGAAATGTGGAATTACCAAATGCCAATCTAAAAAGAGCAGTTTTTGATAATTCAGATATGGAAGGGGCTAATCTATCTGGTTCTGACCTCAGAAATGCTTCCCTTCAAGGTACAAATTTAATGAAAGCAGCTTTGGATGGGGCAGATCTCAGAGGAGCACGGCTTCTGAAAGCAAAACTAGGATTATCAAATTTACAAGGTGCTAAACTAGATGGCGCAGATATGAGGGGAATTAGAGGAAGATATGCAATTTGGAGGAATGCAAACTGGTGGGATGCAATACTAGATGATTCATTACGTAAAGCATTATCAAAAAAATGGCCAAAGGAATGAATTATTTTTCAACAATTTTTCCTAATTTTTCTCTCATCCAATCTGGAATGAGAAGTTTGTTGGTAATAGAATCCATGTCTGTACAGACTGTTATTTGTGTTGCAGACCAACACAAAACATTGTTTTGATTATAAATTTCATAATACCATTTTATGGAAGTGTTTCCAATTTCTTTTATTGATAATTTGCAATTAGCTGTATCACCATATTTTAAGGGATTACTAAATGTTGCTTCGCTATGGATTAATGGAAAACCTATTCTATGTTCATTTAATATTACGTTATAATGCATATCACATGTATATTCCCATGATTCTTCATAGAAACGATGAGCTAGATCCCAAAATCTAGGATAATATGCTATACCAGCCAAATCGACCATTGGAAAATCAACTCTGCGAGAAGAAGTAAAAACCATACCTCGCCCTGAAGGCATTATGTTTCAAGTGTTGTTGTAGGATTTACTTTGGCGTTGAAAAGAAATCTTCTACTTTTTCAAAAAATTTATTCTCTAAATTTTTAACCTTAATTATTTTTTTATTAGTTACTGATTTGTGTTCCTTCAAAATTGGCACCATAGATGTCCAAACACCTTCACCCTTAATCCTAGAATAAAGAGCAGCAACAATGTGAATTGCTATAAGAACATAACTTAAATCAGCGGAAAAACCATGGATTTCGATTACTAAATCCTGTACCGCACCATCAGTAATTCCTTGTGTAAACAAAGCAGCAATCAATAAACCGGAAAGAGGTAAAATAATTAGGCACAAATACATACCAATATGGATTGTTTTTGCAATATATTTATGAGCAGAAGGAATAGGTTCTCTGGCACCAAGAAATGTTTCAAATCGTCTCATGTAAGAATAACGCAATATAACGATAATTAAGAAAATACTTGCGAAAATTACTTCAAAAATTAGTAATTCTGAATTCTCTAACTCAGATATATCATCTAATTGCTTGATTATACCATATATGTACAAAAGGATAAATGTCCAATGAATCATCCTAGCAGGAAATGTATGAGTTCTTGTCACTTCCACCTTTTTATACAAAGAATATTTGTATATTAAATTAGTTATCATACTAAATTTTTTTACCAAATTATTATTTTAAAAAATTAACTATACTTTGAGATACTTGTTCGTCTCTCAAGATTCTCCTATGGCCGAGATTTTCGGTCAAGAAAATTTTGCTATTAGGTATTTCTTTATGTAATTCCTCAGATAAGTGTACATCTGCATCCCTATCATCTCTACAATGAACTATCAATGATTTAACTGATAGATTTTTTGCAAATTCGATTGGATCGAGAGAAGATAGTTTCATTCTATACTTTTTTTCATAGTATTTAACCATCATATCAGCATATTTATTTCCTGGTAAATCAAACATATTTACGAAATTAGTGAACATAGGCCTAATTTTTAGCGATGGTAGGCTGATTATTACTATACTTTTGAAATCTCTACTAATCTTGACTGAATTCAGTGCTGCAATAGCTCCTACTGAGTGGGATATTAGATGGCTAAAAGGACCGATTTCATGGTTTAGATGGTTAATACATGAAACTACTTCAGAAACATTGCATCGTTTTGAAGAAGATTTTCCATGCCCAGGAAGATCGAAAACAGTAACATCAAAGCCTGCATTGTGACATTCTTTTGCGATATGATGAAATTGACTCCCTCTCCCATTCCAACCATGAATCAAAAGAATTTTTTCTCCTTGATTTTTTAAATTATATATTTGTATATTTTTATTAATATCCGGTATCTTCATTCTTGAAAATTCACTTTGCTTTAGGAACTCTAACTCTCTTTCTGGAGTTTTGAAATATATTGGTCGAGTAAAGAAAAAAAGAAGTAGTCTAGAAGCAAGATATGGATGTATTCGGTGAAGTGTTTTTGCTAGAATCAAAACTATCTTAGGTAGCCTGTAGTAGTCATTGACTATCTCTTTTTCAATCATAACGGCCCTATCCCTCTGATATCGATATTTTATTCAAAACTTGCAGGCATAGATGAGTGATGCAAATTGATACGTAAAGAGCCATCGGAATCAACTATATAACCAAAAGAAAATTCAACTTTTACTTCATCACCTTCTGGTGACATAAAGAAATAATTACCCATGACTGTAGCGCTTGTTGTATTGAGAATAATGCCTTCATTCTCAAATCTTACATTTGTCCAACCTTTAATGGCAAAACCTTTGTCTTCTGGGTATTCATCATTACCCGCAACGAAATATGACAATGCACCTTCGAAAGTTGAGCGAAACTGAATATCAACTGCAAGTGTTGGCTTGAATAAAACTGGACTGATGTCATGTGCATATAAGGATTTGATATGTTTTCTTGCTCTTTCAACATAGTCCATACCAGTATTGTGTGCCGTTGCAATCGAAACAATACCTTCTCCCCAGGCACGTTGCGCCTTCTCTACGTCCATCACGGTCACCATACTATCTCTCAAACTCCGGTTCAATTGGAATATTATGAATATTGTTCATAATTTTAAACAGCACTTAGTCTATCACTTTCTCGCTGAACTTCTCTAACCCCAACAACAATCATACAGAATCCAACCAACATCGAGAATCCAATGCTTTCTTCAAGTAACAACCACCCACTTAGGACTCCAAAAACAGGAACTAAAAATACATAAGATGAAGCGGCAGTAGCTCCAATCCTATCTATTCCTCTAGCGAACCATGCATAGGTAAGAACTGTAGAAATTAGCCCAAGATAAGCCACTGAAACTAACTCAGTAATATTGGGACTAGGGATACCAGAATTCCATACTTCAACCAACATCCATGGAGTGAGCAATAACCAACCAACTATGGAATACCATACTACAATCTCGAATGAGTTACCAATTGTTCCATCAAGTAAAGCCATCTTAGTCAGATTACTAGTTGCAGCCCATGTCAAAGCGGCAAATGCAATTAGCACAGCACCAATTAATCGATGATTGAATGGTATATCTGTATTCGGACTCCAGCCGACTACTGTTGCTACACCAATCAGACCCACAATTAAGCCGTATATCATCCTCAAACTCAGTTTCTGTCCGAGTAATGGAATAGCAAGAAGAACGGTAAACACAGGATTCATTGGAATAATGAGAGAAGCATCACCGGCTGCAGTCCATTTCATTCCATTCATGAAAAGAAGTTGGTAACCCATTGTGCCCAGTGTGGCCATCCAAAACGTATATTTCCATGCTTTTTTTCCTTGAGGGAGAATTCTTCGAGAGTTAGTATTTCTGTAAATCCAGCACCAAATAACAAATGCGACAACTGCGAAAGTGTATCGCAACCATGCGGAAGTAGCAGGTTCCATGCTAGCCCTATTTCCTTCATCCAGGCCGTAACTAAGAAATCGCCCAACGGCCCATGTTGAACCCCATACTGCAGCTACTACAAGAAGAAGAAGATGAGTACTGAGATCTTTCATACATTTCGATATTAAACATCAGTTTCAAACATTCCCTCTAACAACCACTCTGAAACCCTATATAACGCCAGAGTTGTTCAATTCTCTAAATACAATCACTATACAAATTATACTAATAAGAATTCCAATTGGCCCTCTCTTAATCTTTGAAGACGGTCTGAATCCTAGTATTGGTTCAGTTTTATTCGCTAAATTTTCTTCTATTTCTCCTATGGGCTTCGTGCCTTGCATAGGATGGCCAAGTATTTCTTAATTAATAGTCTATTATTGAAAAGGTAATGAAGTAAGAGTTTTTGGCCATCCTATGCAAGGCACGAATAATAAGGATGATATCAATCAAATATCTAATAATTTGATGATGAATTTTCCCGGCAAATCGATAACTCCTATTTCACCATTTGAAATCAAAATGGACTCATCGGTTTTCTATCGTTCTGTAATACGGTTTATGAGCGACGATGAAAATAAATACTACAGTAAAGATGATTTATTCTCAATGAGTTTAGACACGGTAAGATGGGGTCCATTCATATTTGCATGTATTTTATCTTTTACAGGAGTTTTGGCGATACCAGTCATCGGCTTCATGTTCTATGATTGGTTACGTACTCATCGTGATTTTGGTGATAAATTAGATCAATATTTTGCTCAGCAAGGCTATATCAAAAGAGGAGAAAGAAAATTCTAATTAAATCAAATTTAAGTACTAATTTTTGAGCATTAATATGGCATATTTTCCCTTATCATTGAGACAATGTCATGTAATGGTTTATCGCTATAAATCTACACGAACAAATATGAAGATACCTGTCCTTTACCTGTTACTGTTTATATTCCTTGTTTCTACAGCAGGGTGTACTGGATTGGAAGGGGAGTTTGAAGAAGAGGAAAGTACCTCTGAAAGACTGAAAATATTGGCTCTGCATGGCGGAGGAGATACTCCTGAGGGACTTCGGGGGCAACTTGGAATGCAGGATTTAATATCAGACCTTCCTGAATTTGAGTTTTTCTTTGCTGATGCTCCTGAAAACGATAGTATGTGTAACCAATGCTGGTATGCAGACCCACCAGGAGGTAAGGGCGAGCCTACAAAAGATAGAAATTGGGCAGATGTTTCGATTGCGTATCTGGATGAAGTAGTAGTTGAACATGGTCCATTCTATGGTATTTTAGGGTATTCACAAGGATGTCCGATGGCAACAGTTTACATCGCCAACTCCAACATAACCTTCGAGAAAGTTTTTCTTTTCAATGGGTATTTGCCAACGACACATTCCGGCCTAAATGACACGATTAATGAGGCGTCTCCTCTAAATACGGATGCTTTAATTTTTGGTGGAAATAATGATGTATTTATTTTTGGAGTGGATGAGCTTTCAGGTGTATATTTCGAACCAACTGTTCTGGTCAGCAGCACCGCTGATCATCATTTGCCAGATTCGAATGATGAAACATACCAAGATGTTCTTGCCTTTTTCAGAGAAGGAGTTAATGGAACTGTCTGAATAATACCAAAAAACCTCTTGTATTTGTTCCTAATCAGAGTAGTTTTATGATTCATATTGTATAAAAAAAATAAATTCACTACTAAAAGGGAGTGTTTAAGCCTATAATCATGCTAGAGTGGAATAAAAAAGCTTTTCAGTTTTCCATGGGAGACTCTTCTGAAGAGTTTATTCGAAAGCTAGCCATAGTCCTTGCAGTGATTGGATTCTTTATACATATTCTATTGTGGGCTCTTTTCAAAACAGAAAATATTACAATAACGGGTGAAGCATCTGAACTTGTCAAATCTCCACTATCAACCCTCTACACACCATTCTCTATTCTGCTAGTGTATGAGGTGTACCAGCTCATTAGAACCATTCCAGACTCATTCTCATCTTCTGTCGGAAAGCAATATGAAATCGCTACATTGCTTGTAGTAAGGGACGTTCTGAAGAGGCTTTCTGAAGTCCAAAATTCTGAGGGATGGAAGATAAGTTCCGATCTTGGATTCTTATTAGTGGAATGTGCAGCATTCCTAGTATTGCTATACACTTCTCTGACATATTTCAGAATAAGCAGTAGTTCGGAAAAATCAGAAGAAATGGCAGAGAATATAGTAATTTTTATTGAGGCAAAAAGAGGGATTGCAAACGCTATGTTACTTGTTTTCTTGGTTATGGCGGCTTACTCTTTCTATACATGGGTCGGCTCAGTACAAGATGGAGGCGGATCGGTCAGTCGCGTCATTTTCTTCTTGGATTTCTTTACTTTCTTGATACTGGCTGACATCCTGATACTATTGATTTCTTATTGGTTCTACACGGATTTCGGTAATCTGGCCAGGAATACCGGATTCGTTCTATCGACGGTAATCATCCGCGTAGCGATATCATCCGAGGGAGTATCGTCAATGATTTTGTTCACCCTGAGTGGTCTATTGGGCATAGCCATACTGAGAATGTTTACATCGAATAATTCAAAAATAAACATCTAATCATTGATTTTCAAATATAGACTCTAGGGAAAACTCACAACACAGAAGTTATAGAATTAGACGATTTCAGAAGTTCATGAGTAAATGGATTTATCTTGCTATGGCTATATTTTCCGAAATAGTTGCAACATCATCACTAAAATTGACCGAGGGATTTACGAATTTCTTGCCATCTCTAGTTGTAATTATCGGTTATTGTGCTGCATTTTACTTTTTATCCCTAACCTTAGATGAGATACCTGTAGGAATTGCATACGCTATTTGGTCTGGAGTGGGAATTGTAGGGATTGCGATAATTGCAGTAATTTTTCATGACCAGCATTTGGACGCTGGAGCGATAATTGGAATGGGATTGATTATATTTGGAATCGTTATAATGAGGTTCTACAGCACGATGAGCCTAGAATGAAATTCTACTCATCCCATCCTTCATTGTAGTGGTGCTGAGCCATGCCGTCATAAGATGCATCGTACGCATCTCCATAACCAGCATCATAACCTTCTTGGTATGTCGCACCAAGATCTTCCTCGGAATTATCGCTTATACATCCGGTTAGGAACGAAGATACCATTACTATTGTGATCAGAATTGACTTGTTTCTCATGTAGAGAGGTGTGATGAGTCCGTTCTATGATTGTATGTGTAATCTTGAGAGTCCTATGATATTAACTAGAGCAAGAAAGCATAGAGCAACCTACTCTGTGGCGTGCCCATTCTGGACGTTTGTTAAACCACTTTTCTTCATATTCAGGCTGTTCAGAATATGGTTTTTTAAGCATTTGATGTAGTTCCAGTGCAACTGTAAAATCTTCTTTCTCTGCAGCATCAATAGCTAACTGCGCCATCCAATTTCTCAATACATATTTAGGGTTGGATGAATTCATTTTTTCTCGATTAGGGTTTCCTTTAACTCTAATCCACCACTTTTCCAACCAGATATTCCATTCACTTTCCGGAATCTCTTCTTTGGAGTAAAATGCATTCATCAAATGACTTATGTCAGGTTTCTTAATCGAAGACAATAATCTAAAAAATATAGTCATATCTGTCTCGACTAGCTGAAGTATTCTAACTAATTCCATAATTAGTTCATCGTCACCAATTATAAATTCATCCAATCCAAGTTTTTCAGACCACATATCATTACTGTATTTTTGATAAGATTCAAAATAAAAATCTAAAACCTGATTTAATTTTCTAGGTGTTTCCAGTAATGGAGATATTGACTCAAGTAAACGAGCAAAATTCCATCCAGCAATTTCTGCTTGATTTCCAAATCTGTATCTTTTTGAAATAGAATCTGTTGTATTAGGCGTCCAATCAAAGTTGAAATCTTCAATCCACCCATATGGCCCATAATCAATAGTTAAACCATGAATTGACATATTATCAGTATTCATCACCCCGTGAACGAAGCCTACTCGCATCCAATGAGCAATCATCAATGCTGTTTCATCTGCTACATGCCTCAACCATTCAATTATATCATCATCAGTTTGGGTATTATGAGTATTGAAATGATGTTTAACAGTATAATCTACAAGACTACGTAGAGTTTGAATATCTCCCGAAAATGAATGAATTTGAAAACTTCCGAATCGTATAAAACTAGGTGCAACCCTACATACAATCGCGCCTTTTTCAGCTGCTGGTTTACCATTATACAATATGTCTCGAATAACATTTTCTCCCGTAGTTACTAAAGATAGAGCGCGTGTTGTAGGAACGCCAAGATGGTGCATTGACTCACTACATAGAAACTCACGAATAGAAGAGCGAAGTACGGCTTTTCCATCAGAAAAGCGGGAATAGGGAGTCACTCCTGAACCCTTGAGTTGTAATTCTAATATTTCCTGACCTGTGTTTACTTCACCTAAGGTTATAGCTCTACCGTCGCCAAGTTGGCCAGCCCAATTACCAAACTGATGGCCTCCATAACGTTGAGCGTAGGGATTCATACCAGTAACTATTTTTTTACCACCAAGTATATCAGATTCCTTTACTGTCAAACCAAGGCACTCTGCCATCTCGAAAGACCATAATCTAATCAATGGATTTGGTGTAGGAGTCGGACTGACTTTAGACCAACAGACGCCTGGAATCTGTCTTGGTGGACCATTTATTTGATTATCACCGGGAGTTTCATTGATGAATCGATTGACCCAACTTAATGAACTCAAAGTCCCCTTGTCCATATGGTTTCGTCAAGTACTAAACAATTGAAGTTGTGTATTTTGATTGTACTTTTCGGAAACGCCCTCTGCTCTATGACAAATTCGTCAAAATAAGTAGGGATTATTATTTCCGAAGCAGTTACCACGTTTCACCAAAGTCCCAAAAAAAGACCACATATATCAGGCCGATTAGAAACCATATTCCTAAATCGAATAAGATAAAAGCCAGAGTTTTTGTCAAAAGTCCAGGTTCCCAGACTTCGGAGGGTTCAACTTTTTTTACGTCAATCGAATTCTCACGATTCTCGGAGTCCAGTTCAAGCTTTTCTGAATTTGCCATGTCTTGTTTTTTCAAAAGGGCCTGCATGTCATCAATCTTATGCCGGCATAATGTTGGGCCCCCTATTGTTAGAGAATAATGTTAGGAAAACTCTCACTTTTTTCGTGCATAGGAGGACGGCGAAGTCTTGATTACGTGGCTTCGATTGGAATAGGTATGTTTCATCCTCTTATTTTGATGATGGCCTCCCAATCCTTGCTGTTATTAATTTACATTGACGTCATGTTCACATTAGTGAATGAAGTGTTGGGAGAACCAATTTCCGGTGTTGTTATTCTGATATATGGCGTCCTCATAACTGGCCTTTATATCATGATTGCAGGAGTTGTTCTTTTTCTTGGAATATCCCTAGAATATGCCGCTGGTGGGTTCCGCAAGAAGGTATCACCTGTACCAGAGTCCAACCCGTCTTTATCATTGGATTCACCATCGCATCAAAAGGCATCGAGCCCTATGAATGACACTCGAAGTTTGCTTTTCTCGGTGTGTTTATCTTGCATCATCGTATTCATTCTAGGAGTCTGGTATCTTGAGATCAAGGATGAAATGCTTGGCCAATGGTTTGGGTAGAAAGGAAACCATTAGTAGAATATGCACCATAGGGCACCCTTCATATGAAGGTCCATTCATAGGGAGCTCTTGGTATTCTTATATATTCTAGAGTAATATCGGATGAACATGTACGAGAAGAGAGAGGCATACATTCGTGTCGCAGTTGCAATGTGTAAGGCTGGTCGTGAGGATTTGTACGCGACAAAGGGCCACTCCGACTATTTTCTTAGAGGAATAATTGATTATACGCCTGAAGGTAAAAAAGCCAATTTGAATTTGAAATATGGCCCTGTTGCATATAAGTATAGCATCAAGGCAGCCAAATTGAAGCATGTTGCTTCTGCATACCAAAATCGGGTTAAAGGACACAAACCAGAAAAGTTACATGCCGAACATGTGATTCCTAACATCATGATTTTTGAAAGAATGGTTACTTTAGCGGAGAATGGAGTCCCTGATGATGAATTAGCAGATTTTCTAAGAGAATCATGCCAAGTAGTCGTAATTACAAAGGAAGAAAGGAGCGTTCTGGATTCGGAACTTGGATTAACAAAATCAATGCCAGCAGATTGGAAATGGGGAGATGACCCAATTGTCAGATTACAGGCTGCAGGAATCGAACTAGAATCCTGATTACACCATAGCGATGTCCTTTCTTTCAACATTTTCTCACAGTCTAGCGTGTGAGAGGTATAGCAGTCAGTCGGTATCTACGACTCGCATTGAGGTCAGAGGGTCCGGACTCACGAGCGTCAGACAGGATGCTGCTTGTCGCCATCGATCTCGTGCACATTGAGCAGTACGATGAGGATAAGGATGCCACCTACTGCGCTGATGCCAAAGAGAACGGGATTGAAGTCATCTTCCATGATCCAAGCAAAGATAGCCAGAATACCAGTAATAGCACCTCCCGCGGAGATAATGTTAACGATCCAACCCCAGAGGTTGGTTGTGCCTTCATCCATGATTCTGAAAGGGAGTCCCAGATTTGAACGGTTCGCTCGATGAGTGGCGAGGGCTACAAAATTAGTCTTAGACGATATTATGTAATCGAGGGACACCGTTCTAGACTCACTTGGACTCAGAGGGTTTGTTTGTACTCTAGCGAAT
>QQRX01000048.1 GCA_003602595.1 Candidatus Poseidoniales archaeon
TTAATGAATTCATACTGTAGGTGACATCACAATTTGTATATTCCATTATCTCTATTTCAACTACCCATTCTTCAATATCGGTCAAAAATCCCATTGGTATTCCAACTGCAGATACAACTTCTGCAGTTATATTCAATGTGTATGATTGTGGACTTAATCTACTATCTGGGTCAATAACCACCTGAAAAGAAACATCTTCGCCACCCTCAACTGTAAGACTTCCTGGGCCGGTTGCTTCAATGTCTTCAGAAACATATTCCAGAGCAACATCTTCAACATAAGGGCGGTCATTAGATAGTATACAATCTATCAGTTCGGTTTCAGAGTAAGAATCCTCTTCAAAGTCTATTGTGATAGAACTTCTGGAACATTCCAACTCAATTCCAGGAAGTATTTGTTGTGCAGAACTTGGAGGAACAAATAGAAGCATTTGAGAACTCAAGAAGAAAAAAATTATCACACCAAAACTCCTCCTCATGTCATCTCATTTCTAGAGTAGAAAATAGATTTATCTATTCTCTGACTCTTCTAATTACATATTTCTTCTCAAAGCATTCATGACGAACTGTCTTTTGGAATGTAACATGAGTGATGGTGCGGGAAAACCTCCGGTTGTAATTGTTCCAGATCAAACCAACATTACTAGCGGTACTGAGGTACAAGAAAAATTAATTTTAGCAGCAAGAGTATTCTCAGACTTACTTAAACCAACATTTGGACCTCGTGGTTTAGATAAAATGCTGTATAAAACTGATGGTACTACTGCAGTAACAAATGATGGAGCAAAAATAGTTGCAGAACTTATGGTTAAACACCCAGCAGCAAAAATGATGGTTTCAATGGGAAATGTACAAGAAGAAACATGTGGAGATGGAGTAACTACAACTATGCTGTTGTGTGGCTCGTTACTAATCGAAGCGAATATATTACTAAAAAAAGGATTACATCCACTAAAACTTGTTGAAGGCTACAGACTTGCTCTAGATGCTGCTAAAGAAAAAATAGCAGTAGAGGTTACTACAGTAAACAAAGAACGACTTTTTGGCGTAGCTAAAACTGCATTAAGGGGGAAAGGTGCTGAAACCGCAATTGATCTTTTTTCTAACATAATTGTTGAAGCATTGTCATTACTCTCAGAAAATAGAGATTCTGTTGGTGCAGAAAACGTTACAATGTTTAAGACTGGGTTAAACTCTATTCATGATTCACGATTTATAAAAGGTGTGATAATTAATCGAAGAATATTGATAGATAATTTGCCCAATAATCTATCAAATCCAAAGATAGCCGTTCTGAATTCTGACCTAAAATTACAATCATTCACCAGAAATGTAGAAATTAAAATTACTAATACAAATCAATTAGACTCCTTTATAGAAGCGGAACAGCAACGTAAAGAATTGATAGCCAACACAATAATCAATACCGGTGCAGACGTTGTATTTTGTACAGGAGAAATAGATAGAGAAATACTACATTTGTTATCAGATAACTCCATTCTAACAGTGGGAGAATTAGATTCTTCTGAGATAGAAAATATTGCAGAGGCCACAGGAGCGAATGTCGTTGATTCGATTTTAGATATAGAATCTTCAGATGTCGGCACATGTGGAACGTTGGATTGGGAAAGAAGAGAACATACGGATAAAATTGAAGATATTATTACGATAGGAGGATGTAAAAAACCAAAAATTGTAACTATAGAAGTTGGAGGTTCAGGAGAGGTAAACACTGAAGAAATAATCAGAGGTTTACATGATTCTCTACGTGCAACATCCAACGCAATAAGTGAAAATGAAATAATTTTGGGTGCAGGTACAATACATTCTCAGATGGCCAATTCTGTTAGGGTGGCTTCTGAATCAGAACCAGGAAAGGCTAGATTAGCCATGGAAGCATTTGCAAGAGCATTAGAAACAATACCTGCGACTTTAGTAGAAAACTCCGGCGGGGAATCATTAGATCGTATCTTGGAATTACGTACTGCTTCTAGAGAA
Organism: Candidatus Poseidoniales archaeon; assembly: GCA_003602595.1. GTDB lineage: Archaea > Thermoplasmatota > Poseidoniia > Poseidoniales > Thalassarchaeaceae > MGIIb-O3. Next base: position 1,998 of record QQRX01000048.1, read on the forward strand.
AGTGATATTCCAATGGGAATTAATAAGGACGGTTTTGTAACGCCCATGAAGGATATTTGGCATCCTCGATCAGTAATTGAAAACTCATTAGAATCCGCCACAGAAACAGCAATGAGCATGTTACGAATCGATCAGGTAATATCATCTCGCGGAGATTAAAATTATTTATCGAACTGTTCAATAACTTGTGATTTATCGCATAACATGGACCGGCCAAGAGCACTTCTTAGCGTATGGGAAAAAGAAGGAATAGTAGAGTTTGCTAATTCACTTAGTGACATGGGTTGGTCAATAATATCAACTGGTGGAACAGCCAAAAAATTAAGAGAAGCCAATATAGATGTTATGGATGTATCAGAATTAACCAATCACCCTGAGATATTATCTGGTAGGGTAAAAACTCTTCATCCAGCAGTTCATGGTGGAATCCTTGCTCGTAGAAAAATCAATGATGATTTAGAAACTCTAAAAAATTTAGAATATAGAGCTATTGATCTTGTATGTGTCAATCTTTATCCATTTCAAAATGTAGCCGCACAAGAACCAAAGGTTTCCGATACTGATTTGATAGAGATGATAGATATTGGAGGGCCAACCATGATTCGCTCCGCAGCTAAAAATTATGAAGATGTAATTGTTGTAACAAACAACAATCAATATGACGATATAATAGAAAATATCTCAAAATCAGGAGGACAACCTTCAGGCGTTGATATTGAGACTAGGAAAAGATTGGCTATATCTGCCTATCAATGTACAGCGTCCTATGATGCAATAGTAAGTAACGAACTTGAAAATCGTTTTACAAATTTAAAAATACCTAGTAAGCTAATAATAAGTACAGATTCAGGTACTAATTTAAGATATGGCGAAAATCCTCATCAGCCAGCAGCTTTTTATCCGGACTCAATGAAACATATAAGGTCTGGACTTGCCAACGCAAAACAACACGGAGGAAAAGAATTATCTTTCAATAACTATTTAGATCTTGACGGCGCATTACGAATTGCTCGCGGCCTTTTACTAAATATAACAGATAAAAATAAGCACGGCTGTGTAATAATAAAACATACAAATCCTTGTGGTGTCGCCTTAGATGAATTACAAACTAATGCTTGGGTCAATGCACTAGCTAGTGATCCAGAAAGTGCCTTTGGATGTGTCATAGCCTTTACTTCAGTGGTTGAAAAAGAAACTGCAAAATTAATTGGAGATCACTTTTTTGAATGTATAATATCACCTGGCTATGAATCAGGTGCATTAGAAATATTATCATTAAAGAAAAACAGAAGGATGTTGACTTTACAAGATTTTTCCCCAAGAAAAGATGAGATACGTTTACGTCAAATTGATGGTGGCTGGGTGTCACAGATACAAGGTGCACCAAATATTGATTGGGACAATGTAAAATGTGTTACAACAAGAACTGCAAATAAAAATGAATATGCATTAGCTAAGTTTGGATGCACAGTTTTATCCGAAGTAAAATCTAATTCTGTTGCATTAGTCTCGGAAACTGAAACAGGCTTTACTACTGTAGGTATCGGCCCTGGTCAGACAAGTAGAGTGGAAGCAGTGAATATTGCTGCTAGACGTGCAGGTTCAAGAGCCAAATCATCAATGTTGATTTCGGATGCATTTTTCCCATTTAGAGACAGTATCGATGCTGCGAATAAAATTGGAGTAAAGACAGTTATTCAACCAGGGGGATCAATTAGGGATCAGGAAGTAATAGATGCTGCAAATGAACATCAAATGTCTATGTTATTTACCAATAAGAG
>QQRX01000049.1 GCA_003602595.1 Candidatus Poseidoniales archaeon
AGGCCGTAATTCTTGGATTCTTATCTCTATGGAGGTAAATTCCAGTGTCAATTCCAATTGCAGAGGGCCTACCATCTCTTAGCAATTTATCACTAATCCAAACTTGATTGTCATCGATAATTCCATAATTCTGAATTATAGTATGGCCAACAACTATTGTTCTTACTTCGTCAAAGGGATAGTTTACAGTAAATATATCTCTAGACCAAAGTCTTTCATCATCACTTTGTTGATCTAAACTTATTGAATAAGGCATATCGCTATATCCTGCATGAACCAATCGGAATTTATCTAAAACAACTTCAGTTGGTAAACAATGAATATATCTCATGATATCGATTTTTTGTCCTCTTAACAATGGAATAGTAGATGACCAAAATCCCTCAGATGAATATTCTCCAAAACCATTTGTTCTTTTCCAATCTATTAGTAACATTTCCTCATGATTTCCTCTTAAAGAAAATAGATTATCAGATCGCATAAACAAATTCACAACACCGACACTATCTGGTCCTCTATCGACCATATCGCCCAGACAAATTATAATATCTCCCGAATTTAAATTAAGATTATTTATTAATAATTTGAAGGTTTCTTTATATCCATGAATATCACCAACAATCCATACCTTTTTCCCAGAGTCCAATATGTTTTGAACAAATTTTTCAAACTTTCTATCTCTCATTCTTCTTCACCATGACAGCGGGTATCAACAATCTTATTTGCCGGAAATATTCCAAGTTCAGGATAAATAATCTGTTTATTTAATGTCCAACCGACGTATAAACCCGACATTCCTGATGAGCTAACTCTTAGGATTTCCCAACAACCTGATACTGAAAATTTTCTGAAATATTCTGACGTAATTGTTATACTCACCCCCCAATCATCGGTAATTATCTGAACTATTCCTGGGAATTGTAATCTTCTTTCTTGAAACCACATTTTAGTCCCGTTCCAGGATTGGATTAGTGATTCAAACTCCTCCCTCTTTTCTCTAATTTCCATTTCATTCATCATTCCCACCCCTTTGAACTCATTTCAGCAGAGAAAGCCTTGTCTAATGTCCTTTGACAGGCAGGTGGATTTTTGCACATATGTCTGATATCTGTTCCTCTATGAAAGTTACAGGCTTTATTCCAGAATCTTATTGCATCAGAGCAAGAATAGGGGCACATTCAAGCCACCTTCCTTTCCATATTCATTTGATAATTATGCATTATAGACCATATTTTTACTAATTCGTCATGATAATCAATATCTTTTCGGCATTCATCTTTAAAACTTGTATATTGAACTCCTTGAATTTGTTTCAACAATACTGAATTGACTAATTCTTTTTTTAGTGTAATACGGAATCTGTAATCTGCCCAATCAATAACTTCCACAGTATGTTCTGGCCACAATATTTCCAAAGGACCAATAACTCTTGATTTTACTTGAAAGTATCCATCAATAGAGTTATGTTGCACCACACTAACAAAACCATATTTTGTAAAAATCCACACTTAAGCCACCTCCAAACCCGGACTCTCCATAGAACTATTTTTTTCTTCTGGAGTATATGGTATAACCAAAGTATAAGGTTCCACCTCAAGTTTCATGTTTGCAGTTTCAAAGGTTAACTTCAGCATGTTCAAATTAGCAAAACAATAAGGGTGACTGACAACCGCAATGCACCTTACTACATCATCATCTACTTTCTGTAAGTGTATTCCTACATCCGTTAACCAATGTGTTTGCCCGGACTTCCTATCCATCATGAAATTATGAGCCCAGGATAAGCTGTGGTGACTCTGTGCATCCTTGACATCTGAGTCGGAGAGCTCTGGTAAATCCTCAGGGATACTCAAAACTTTAATTATTGTTTGTTCATTATTTCTTTCATTCATATTTTCTTTCATTTTTATTCCTCGCTATGACTTATCGCCACACCCTATAATATCATTCGAAAAAAATGCTATACTGAAAGGTTAAAAATACCTTAGTGCGTCACTTTTTATGGATGAGTATGGGCCTTCTTTAGAAGACATTAGAAAATGTACTCATAGAGAGAAAAATCCTCAAAAGAGACAAGAAAGAGAGTGTAAATGTGAGCCAGGAGAAATTGGCTGGACGCTGTATTCTGGTCCACATTACAGAACTCATGGTTATATTAGAACGGAAAATGGATTCATGAAAAAAGTAAAAACGATGCAAACTAAATTGGTACATACCAGAAAATGGGAAAATAAAAAATGGCTTAAGGAGAAGTATGGTGAGAAATCCAGATCATCTCTCAGGATAAGTCCAAAAATTTTCGAGATATATGATAGTTGGACTGGACCAAAAAAGAGAGGAGGCAGGGGGAAAGAAAGAAGGTTTGCTGAAGGCCTTCCAGCAAGAGGAAAAGCACACTTTTTAAGAAGGCAGATATTTGTCCTCCTTCATGAAAATCCACATTATATAGATTATCTACTTAATACATATTCTTCAAATGTAGAAGAAAGAAGTCGTATTGATGAAATACTTCTCAATAATGGGAAAAGAGAAAAAGTAAAGGTATCGGTAAATATGCCAATATTGGAGAAAGCATATGATGATTTTATTGGGTTAATTAGTAAAGAATGTAAAGGAAAATTATCAGAAAAAGAAAAAAGGATTTCACTAGAAAATCATATTCTTTTAAAAAATAATACAAAATGGAGATTTAATCTTTGCAGACTCATTGAATTAAGAGTAATCGATATTCAAAGGAAGAAGGATGAAAGAAGGCAAGGAAGACTTATTTCCTGAAGAACTTTATGAGTTCATTTATTTCCAATTCTATATAGATACTTTGTCAAATGAAAACCTCTACATCGATTGCAATGATAGATGTGTAATTGAAGTCCGGGGGTAGAAATTAATGTTCTCTTTCGTGCCTTTTTTGCTTCTTTTCGAGTCCCATAACGTGTTTTATTACAACTGTTAATCATGAGTAGAATCCTCGTATGTACTACAAATTTTCATGATATACTCAATGTCTTCTTCTCTGGAGTTGAGATAGTTTGGCACATTGAATCCTTGCAATAATTCAATCAATCTATGACAACGAGTCTTTGATTTTGGTTCTCCAAATGATTTCACATAATCTTCATTTTTAGCGCCTGGGAGAATCCATAATATGGTTTCTAAAGCCTCTTGAATCGCAAACTCTCTCTCTTCCTTGGAAGAACCCTGTCCAGCATAATAACCGAATAATTTCAATATTGATTTTCCCTCTCCTCCTGTAATGTCACCAGGTACAGCAGTTGCACCAATTGGGACAGGATTTTCTTTGCAATTTGGGTTTTCACAATAAGAGGTGATCTTTAGATCGCCACACGACACGCAAAAAAGTTCCGTCTTATCAACCGATTCAGGGTCAAAAGCACTTTTTTCTTGGTAGAGGACATCCATAAAATGATACGTTTCCGATGTTAAATTCCAGAGTGGCTTCGAGGTGCCCGGACTGTTTCCACAGGTTTGGAAAACCGTACCACGTTTGTAATAAAGTACTCTGTTTATGTCTCTTTTAGTAATGCTCCGATCTCTTCCTGGATCCAATTCTCTCTTCAGATCTAATACGGTCATTGGCTCATTCTCATTGAGATATAAAATTTCTATAATCTCCCAAAGTAGGCTCGTGTCCATAATATACCTACCGAATAGATGACTTTTAACTTCTACCAATTTTACTCTCTAGGTTTGGATTTAACAAAGAGAATCTAGATCATGAGGCATAATACAGAGTAGCGATTACTGAAACTATAGCGCCCCCCTTTGCTTATTTGGAACAACTAATGGGCTATGATGGCAAACCCAATAGTTCAGATTTTACCATAGTAACCGTTGTACTGCAATACAGCGTATTCGC
>QQRX01000005.1 GCA_003602595.1 Candidatus Poseidoniales archaeon
GAAATGGGCAATAACTTGGAGCTTACCGATATTAATCTTGTACCCGTAGATACTGACGGAGATGGATGGATAGACATATGGGATAGAGATGACGATAATGATGGTTACATAGATGTAAATGATGATTTGCCGTTGGACATAAGAGATTGGATAGATTCTGATGGTGATGGCCTTGGAGATAATGTAGATACTGATGATGATGACCCTACGGTCAAAACTGCGGAAGATGATACGATATTTACATGGTCAGACAGTGAAGAAGAAGCATGTGGATATATGCCGATGAGTTCATTATCTACACCTGCAGATTATGATGGAGATGGCATATGCGATAAACTAGATAACGATAGAGATGGCAATGGTTGGGATAATACATATCAAAGAATGTGTCATGATGTAGGCTCTTCCGATTCATGGGAACATACAGAGTTTTTCGTTTCCCAATCATATGATTCACCCAATTACGGAGGTTATGATTTCATAATTACAGAATATGGAATCCAGTTGTACGCCACATATTCACATTATTATCTTTCTTCCGAATTACTAAGGCATGATGGTTCAATTGTAACTAGAAATAGTGATTTGTACTCATATAATAATTATAATTATTTTGATACTGAGGAGCAAAATGGCATAACATATATCTTAAATCAGGCCGACCTCTATAGAGGGTCAAATTCCAATACATCCTATTATAGTTCAGGGGGCAATGTGTGGGGTTCACTTTATTCATTTAATGGCGATGCAGGAGGGGAGTTGGCAATAAGTCAGGATGGGCAAATTGCATTAGCCTATGATTCACAATATAGCGACACTTCTAGTACGAAAATAACTGGTAGTTATCTTGTGAGTAGTGGAGTACATAGCTACCAAGAAGATACGAATTTTGCATTTAATGCACCTTTTTACGCAAGAGGTGGACAGATAGTATTTGGGCCTGATGATAGATTGCATGTATTGCAGCTTGATGTAAATGCGAGAGATTCGGATTTGCCGGTTGGTTTTTATCACTCATATGCCGATCTTAATGGCTCAATGAATTTGGAATCAATCGTTGAATGGAGTGAGCCATCTCTAGTTCTAAATAGGAATCAGAGTGATGCCCTTTATAATTATGCAGGGTATTCAGATGCCGGCAATTATCGTGCTGATTTACATATATCCAATGACGGAACGATTTATGCAGCAATGTACAATAATACGGATTTGGTAGTAGCAACATTTGATGGCACTTCATGGAGTAATCAAATAATTGCAGAATCAACTGGCATTAATGAAGGAGTTGTGATTGCTTCAAATTCAACCGGAGTTCCACACATAGCATGGATTAATCATACTTCTGACTCTTTAATGATTTCTGTGCTTGAAGATTCCAATTGGATAACTAATGAAGTGTGGAATACTAGTGGTGCAGATTGGGATTATAACTACAGAGACGGAAAACTTACTTTAGAATTTAATGACTTTGATGACTTATTCTTGATGTCCACTAATAGAGGGCAAGATAATGCGATAATGCATCACAAAAGTCCATTATTGGCTCCAGAATACACATATAACCCCAGCGATTCGAATGCAGATGGAATATGTGATAATTTACAATATGCAGTTATTGACTACGGTACTGACCGTATTGCCTTCACAGAAGGTGAAGAAGATAGTATAACGCCTACATTTAGAGGCCAAGAATTAGTAGAAGTTTGGGCTCCGTCACTCCCAACCGGATTAACGATAAATAACACAACAGGAATAATATCTGGAACGCCAATTATTTCGGATTTCGAAGGCACTACTTACACCATATATTCCAATAGCTCTAGTTCATCTTATTCTTACTCTTTAACCATATTTGTAAATTCAAAACCCTCCCATTATGCAGGGCATAGTAATTATTATGGTTATCAATCTTTACAAAATGGAATAAAAGAGATGTCTACTGCATATGATTCTGAAGGAAACCTGTATTATTATGGAAATTGTCAATATACCAGTGAATGGACAACAGATGGGGCTGCAGATTTTAGCACTTGTAGTAATTATTATGACCTTATCGTAGCTAAAAGACATAGTAATTCAACATGGGCATGGGTAAGGCACATAGATTGTAGTACTGGTTGTTTTGAAGGTGGATTGACTTTAGATGATGCAGGTAATCTATATGTCATTGGACACAGATCCGGAGTACTGGATCTACCTGGCAGTGATTGGGACTTGCCTACCAGAAATTCAGCTTATATTATATCTTTTGATAATGATGGAGAAATAAGATGGGCAAAAGACATCTACAATCCAATGGGAAGCTATACAGGTTTTATGTTAGGGCATTATTATTCTCTCTCTGGACCGGGCTTAGGTCAGATCAGTGTGAATAATTCTACAGGTGAACTAACATTTGCAGGAAGTTTATATTTTTCACAATCGAGCATGTCATATAGAACCATTCGAATTGGAGATTTGACATATACAGAAGATGGGTCATATTACAGTACTTGGAGGCCGTTCATCGTAAGAATGGATACAAATGGAAACTTTTCATGGTTTCAAAGTTTTAAGCCCTTACATTCGAATCACTATATCTTGGAAGACATGGTAGTTCGTGATAATGGATCGGTTAGCATATTAATGAAGGCATATGGAAATGTTCAATTAGGCGAACATTATATTGAAGATTCTGGCAATAAGGCCATATTAGGGAACATAAATTCATCTGGTAATTGGACTGGTGGCATCATCATATCTTCCAATCACGAAGAAAGCAATTTATTTGATAATGTTTATTCTTTAATGATGGAAAAAACATCTAGTGATGACTTGATAATTTCAATTTTAGCTACAGACGACGCTACAAATATGACAATAAATGGGGTTTCTTATTGGCTGAATACCACATGTGAATATGATGACCTAGTTCTATTCAAAATAAATAAAGATGATTATACTGTACAAAGTAGCAGAGAAATATGTTACCTTGACAATGCATTATATTATGGACATAAAGGAAGTGATATGAAGGTTGACTCGAAAGATAGGTTATGGTTATTTATTGGTAATACTAACTCATATTATCAATCCTTCCAAGGAATTATTAGGACCGATTCGAATTTTAATATAGACTTCAGAGAGAATTTTACTCAATACTATAATAATCCTAGCTCTACTTTCTCGTTTGGATGGCAAGACGTTTGTTTTGATTCTAATGATAATGTAAAAGCAACTGCATATACCTCAGCAAGTAACCTATATTATGGTCTTGAATATGTATCTTATTCAGGATCTTATCAATGGAGAGATATGTTCTTCATGGATACTGTAGAACATACTATAGATGGGAAAATGCCAATATCAGGTGAATTAATGAGATTTAAAATCAAAGGACTCGGTGCTATTCAGAGAGGGACAAGTGACAATATAGATTCATTTACTATTTATCCAGAATTACCAGATGGATTGACCTTTAATACCGGAAATGGAGAAATAACAGGGACGCCATTGACTAATTCCTCTATGGTCAATTACACCATATGGGTTAATGATACATACTTTGGAAATCATATACTAAATATATCGTTTGGAATCGGTAATGGAAAACCTACTGTAACCTATAATGAGACTGAATATGTATTTGAAAGAGGAACTCCAATATCTCCAATTATACCAGCAGAGATTAATGGAAGTATAATTTCATGGCAAATAGTTCCTGAATTGCCAGAAGGATTAGAATTAGGCGATGATAATGGAACTATATGGGGCACACCGACGGTTAATTTAACAGCATCAACTTATATCTTACAAGTAAGTAGTGATGGTGCAACCAGAAACATTAATTTCAATTTCACGATTAATGAACCAATAGCAACTATAGAATATGAAAATGGAACAGTAACAGTTGGCAGAGATACTGTAGTTAATGTACATCCTACTTTAGGAGGAGGGGCTGTAGCTTCATTTGGAATTTCCCCTACCAGTCTTCCCTTAGGGCTGTCATTTGACAATGAATCAGGGAGGATATACGGAACTCCACGATTAACGACTTCAGGGGTAAATTATACTGTTTCAGCAACTAATAGTGGAGGAACGGCATATACTAACTTTACATTGATCGTAACCGGAAGTGGCATTAGCCTTACATTCCCCACTTCAATCCTGGAGCTCGTTAATGGAAGTGAAATGCAACCATTCGCTGGACAGACCTCTGGTTCTGCTCCAGATTCATGGAATATTACTCCAGATTTGCCAAATGGATTGGAATTTGGCGAAAATAATGGAACAATATGGGGTACTCCTGAGAGTGTGATGAATGGAACAATATATACGATTTGGGCAAACAATTCCGCTGGAGAATCCGCAAATGCACAATTGAGTATCTCAGTATTATTAGATACTGATGGAGATGGAGTGCCAGACATAACAGACTTTGATGATGATAATGACGGATGGTCTGATTCAGATGAGGTATCATGTGGGAATGATCCTTTGAACTATAACGATGTACCTTCAGATATGGATAATGATGGTATTTGTGATTCACTAGATGAATCTGATGATTCAATAATTGTAATTTCTTACTTAACAGATAATCTAAATATAACAGTCAATCAAAGTTTTACTCCACTTGTCCCAGTAACTTCTGGAGGAGCAATAACTAGTTGGGAAGCTTACCCTGAATTGCCACCAAACATATTACTTAACCCTAGTAATGGAGTTATTTCTGGAATGGCAATTACAACCTTTAATGCCTCATTNTANACTATTTGGGCTAATAATTCAGTATATTCAGATTCATTTGATATCACAATTACTTCATCATTATTGGATACTGACGGAGATGGAATTCCTGATGAGACTGATGAAGATGATGATGGCGATGGTTGGTTAGATACTGAGGAAATAATCTGTTTAACAGATACTTTGGATGAAACAGACGTTCCAACTGATAGTGATGGAGATGGTTTGTGTGATGGACAAGATAGTATAAACGATAGTCAATTATACCTATCATATGGAGTTGAACAAGTAATATACATAGTCAATCAGACCGCAGATGTTTTACATCCGATGATTTTTGGAGGAGATGTGGTTACTTGGGATATTTACCCAGAGCTTCCTGATGGTTTATCTTTCAGCAATAATACGGGAGCAATATGGGGCATGGCAACATCATTATTTGAATCTCAAAATATCACTATTTGGGCAAATAACTCACTACACTCATCAGAATATATAATCGAAATCTTATCCATATTACTGGATACTGACGGAGATGGAATTCCTGATGAAATTGACGATGATGACGATGATGATGGTTGGTTGGATACTGATGAGATAACTTGTCTAACCGATACCACAGATGAAACTGATTACCCAACTGATAGTGATGGAGACAGTGTGTGTGACGGTCTTGATGACGTAAATGACAGCCCGATATACCTCACATATTCCAGCATTGCTCAGAATCTATTTGTTAATGAACCAATGGACATACTTGTAGCAACAACATATGGAGGAGATGTGAGAGAATGGGAAATATATCCAGAATTACCTGAAGGATTATATTTCGACAAAGGAACTGCCTATAGATCGTTAAATTCTGTAGGAACTGGAACTATTTCTGGAGCCCCAATAAATGAATTTAATCTTTCCACTTTCACAATTTGGGCAAACAACTCACAACATAGTGATTCAGTTGTGATTACACTCAGGGCTTCAATTGCCGACATTGATGATTCGGAGTTTGAATTAATTTACTTAGACGATTATGCTAATTTAACTGTGGATTTAGATTATTTATACCTCGAACCAATGATTTTTGGAGGAAATGTAACCAGTTGGAGTATAATACCGGAAATGTATGGAGGAATAACATTCAATACTACAAATGGAGTCATATCTGGTACACCAAATATCGATATCGACTTGACTATTTTTGAAATAACTGCTAGTAATTCAATCTATATTGATTCTTATAATGTTTCAATAATTGCCCAACATTTAGATACGGATTTAGATGGAATTCCCGATTACTTAGATGAAGATGATGATGGAGATGGGTGGACAGATGAAGTTGAAGAGTTATGTGGTACTGATTCACTAGAATTTTATGATTTCCCAGGAGATATGGATTCTGATAATTTATGCGACCTTTTAGATGATGTAGATGATTCTCCGATTTTGTTCTTTTATCCAAATGACAAGATAGTAGCGACGGTAGGAGAAGCTATACAACCAATTGTACCTATAATTGCCCCAACGGGAGGAGATATCCTAAACTACAGTGTAACTCCACAACTTCCAGAAGGATTAGGAATAGATAATGTAACAGGGATAATTTCAGGCATACCACTGAAAGAGTTCAATCATCTAATCTTAGAATATTCACATACAATTAGAGCGACCAATGGGCAATACGAATTTAGATATACTGTTGATTTTGACATTTTGCCAGAAGTCATTGATAACACAGATAGCGATGAAGATGGATGGACAGATGCTGAAGAACTAGAATGTGGAACTTCACCATTTGATTCAACATCATATCCACTTGATATAGATAATGATGGTAAATGCGCTATGATTGATGATGATGATGATGGAGATGGAAGAGCGGATTTGATAGATGATTTCGCGAACGATTCTACTGCATGGCTTGACACAGATGGCGATGGTTTGCCTGATGAAGTAACATGTCAATATGCAGTTAATTCTGCTGAATGTGCATTAATGGATCTTATAGAAGATAATGATGATGATAATGATGGCTGGAATGACACTAGAGAGATTGATTGTTCGACCGATCCCAAAAATAGTACTCATATACCAGTTGATGATGATGAAAATGGAATTTGTGATAGACTTGAAGGAATGGGAATTGAAAATGTTCCAAAAATATTGTGGATTTGCTGCTTCCCATTGGTACTATTATTGCTCGTACTTCTGTGGTTGGCCAATCCATTCGGCGTCAAAGATGAAGAAATTAGAGGTCCTGAGCCACCATATACTAGTTCCAAACCTAAGATTGAAGGAGGCTCGGGAGAATATGATGACCCATTTATTCTAAAAACAATCAAGAATGTTAGAGCAGGAGGAAGTGTAGAAAGTAAAGAATTAATTAAGATTACAAATATCACCCCTAGATTAGAAATAGACTTCATAAATCTATCCGTTGATGATGATAATGGTCGATTCAATATGAATAATATTAAAGCTAGCTCTAGAGGTGAAATAGAATTTAGATTACAATTTAATGATTTTAACATGAGTACTGAAAATACAAAATATGTGGCATTCATCAGAGTTGGAAAGGCATCAGTGTATTTCAGATGGGAAGTTCAAGTAGTAATTCCCAAAGATTTGACAGATGAAGAAGTTGCAGCATCAAAGGCTGCTGCTAAGTCAGCTGCTATCGCAGCAGAGGCAGAACGAATAGCTGCTGAAGCAAATGCCGAGGCCGAAAGAGCATTAGAAGAAGCCGAAAGAGAAGCAGCAATTGCTATAGAAACCTCTGCTGCTGCAAGGGCTGCTGATGAAGAATTTGATGATGATTTTGATGAGGAGGAAATAAATTCTGAAGAAGATGAGGCTGCTGCAAAGGCTGCTGAGGAAGAGGCTGCTGCAAAGGCTGCTGCTGCAATATCGAGGTTAAGGGCGGCCCAAGAAGAAGCAGAGAGAATAGCAAAGGAAGAAGCTGAGAGAGCATTAGCAGAAATGGATGAACAAGAAAGAGCTGCTGCTGCAAAGGCTGCTGCTGCAGAAGAGAAGAGGCGTAAACTACTTGCAAGAGTAGCAGAAAAAGCTGAAAATATCGATTTTGCTACGATTGGTATCGCAGCAACTTCAGATATAGTTTCTGAGATTACAACTGAATCTACTAGTATAACTTTATCCGATGCATCTTCATTCCCTGATAGCGGTAATGCATATATTTACGATCCAAGAGGAAATATATTATTGAAGTGGGAAGGAAAAGAAGACAATACATTAATTGGAGTAAGTGGCATCACAAAAACTCCTCCAGTTGGCTCAATAATTATCGAGAGAGATAATCTTCAGGAGATTAAAGGAGTTGGACCATTTATAGAAGAAAAATTAAATGCATTAGGGATATACACATTCAAACAAATTGCGAATATGAATTTTGAAATAGAAGAACAAGTGAATGTTGCTATAGAATTTTTCCCGGGAAGAATTAGAAGAGATGAATGGGCAAAACAGGCCTATGATTTCATTACAGGCGATGAAAGTTAAGAGATAAGCATTTAATAGAAATTGAAAGGGACAGAATAGAGGCAATAACATGGCAGGTGAATTAGAGAGTTTATTATCTCCAATGACTGATGGATTAAAAGATATTGAAGAAATGGGCCTTCTATATCAATTAGGATTTAGTACTATTCTAATTTTTGTTGCATTATT
>QQRX01000050.1 GCA_003602595.1 Candidatus Poseidoniales archaeon
AACATACTCAGTGAAATACTAAATACCCCAGGTTTTGAAGCAGTAAATACTACTTCACATTTAGGTAGTTATTCGAAATTGATTTCTAATATACCCGGAATTTCAGCATATTACAACGACAAATATACATTGAATAGTACTCTTTCTTCTTCAATGGAAAAGGTCAGAATTACTATTAAAAATGATGCAAGCAGCGATATCGACACACAAATAATTTCAGATTATTTACATAGCATCTTAGGTGTTGAAGTAATCACAAATGAGGTAAATTCTGAAGGTGAGATTATTGAGTCATTAAAACTTGGCATCACAGATTTGGCAATTATGGATAGTCCTAGCGCTGGATGGGTTGCTTGGAAAGAGTTTGGGTTGGTTGCTATGGCTGCAATGCAAGGAATGGATGAACGTACAAATTACAATACTGATGCTTTTGTGAAAATGGACAGCAGCATAGCATCTGCATATTTGGATGATAATCTTGATACAAATCCTTATTCCCTATTGGAAGGAAAAATCTCCTGTCACTCAGAGAGTATGAGTTTAGCAGGAATGGTTTTACCCGTTGGATATTTGATAGGCGAAGGATATATAAAAAATATCAACAATTCTGAAAATATTGATGATTTGAATGATACAATACTAAACTTCTTTGATCAAAATTCTTCAATTCCAGAAAAGGGTGAATCCTATTATGGTAATTTAGGTGCTTTAAAATGTCTTTCTGATGGTTTTGGAGATATTGCTTTTGTTGAAGAGGGTTATTTAGAGTCCTATTGTGAAAATGAAGATGAAGATGATAATCTAGATTGGTGTCTTAATTCTAGTGAATATGTTGCCCTTCCATTTGATATTAAAATCCCAACAAGTACCGTAATTTATAATCCTGAATACTTAGATGTGCAAAGCAGAACTACAATACTAAATGCTTTAATGTCTCTTAATTTTGAAATGTATTTGGAAAATTATTCTTTTTCAGGTAAAACCCACACTGGGTGTTATGACATTTCCATTCATGTTATTGATGAAGATTCCGAAAAGGAAACTTGTGGTTCTGAGATTTTAAAAAATATGTTCAATTCTTCTGGCGTTGTAAGAGTTACTTCTCAGGAACATTTTGGTCATTTCTCTGATTTGGTCAGTAATATCCCTGGAATAAGTGGATATTACATAGAATATTTTAAAATTTTTGAAGAAGAAACATAGAATGAAATCCCGACAATACCAAATAAGGGTTTAGGTTCGCCTAAACTTTCTACTAACCTAGGTGGTTGCTACATGAAAGATAACATTACTGCAACTCAACTTAATGAGAAACCGATAGTAAAATTAATTGATGTAGAAATAGGGTATAATAATAATGAAACATTAGTAAAAATTCCAAACATGGAAATTTTTCCTGGAGAGATTGTAGCTATAGCTGGACCATCTGGTGTTGGAAAAACTACATTATTAAGGACTATTGCAGGATTAGTAAGATCTATTTCCGGAAAAATAGAAGTTTGTGGAAAGGTGATCCCTCATAGGCCTAAAAGAGGGAGGTTGGGGTATATCCCTCAAAGATTAGGGCTAGTTCGTCATGCAAGTGTGTTGCATAATGTGATGCTAGGCGCCAATGCTGGTCAGAAGAAAGAAGTTTTTCATAAAAATAAGTATATCCAGATGATTGGTAATTCCGTGTTATCATTAATTCCTTCTAGGGAAGCTAAGAATAAATCGATAGATGCGATTGAAAAAATGGGTTTAACTGAGAAAATTAGAGAACCTATCAGAAAATTATCAGGAGGACAGCAAAGAAGAGTAGCAACAGCAAGGACATTGGCGCAAGAGCCGGCTTTGATTCTCGCAGATGAATTTCTCAGTGAATTAGATGAAGAAACTATGGAGACGGTATTGAAAGGCGTTGTAGAATATATCAGAAATAATAATGCTGCATTGCTTGTCATAGAACACGACGTATCAAGAGCTAGGTCTATGGCAGATAGGTTGTTAGTAATTGATGATGGTAGACTGAATCCGTTCATTACTGAAGTTACTATGGTAGAGGTGAAAGAATGGTTACGCTGAAATCTAAAGTAATATCTACTTGTTTTATTTTGATATTATTTTCTTTCTCATTATTGAATGGGATGGTGGATGATTGGGGAAGATTGTCCGGTGGTTTATCGAATTTATTCATTTTCTTCAGTGAATCTTTATGGCCTCCTAGTTGGAGTGTGGTTGAACCTCAAGTATATCCGGTATGTACAACTTATCCATTGTTTGATTTTACTTGTTCTACTGCTTGGATTGGAATGAGTGAGACTATCAAAATAGCCTTTGTCTCAACAATTTTTGGCTCAATTATTTCTTTACCAATTTCAATCCTAGCTGCGAGGAATTTGAGCTCTCTGGGAGTCTCATATTTTGCAAGAATTTTACTGGCTGCTGCACGCAGTTTACCAAGTATAATCTGGGCTATATTTTTTGTTATCCTTGTTGGTTTTGGGCCTCTTTCAGGTGTTCTAGCGATGACAATCTATACTGTTGGATACCTGGGTAAACTTCAATATGA
>QQRX01000051.1:0-6787 GCA_003602595.1 Candidatus Poseidoniales archaeon
AATCATTGGCATTAAGAGAAAAATTACGCCGATAATAAGCGAGGCTACTCCAAAGATTTGAACAATTAAGTTGATTAATTCTCCATACCAGTGAATTACTGGTTCTACTTGCAGAAGTCTATACCCAAATAATGAGACGGGAATTCCAATGAAGAATAATATCCACTCAACCATTACTTTTCCTTCTTTTTTATTTCCAGACTCTTCCGTAGTGTTGATTTTCTTCTTTTTCAAACCTTCTTGCTTGTGCCTCAGACAATATCCCGTTGCCCTAAATTCCAGTGCATTACAACCATCGAAAGCGCATTTCCTTTCGCCCATACCTATTCTACCATTCTCAACATTATTTACCATTATTCATAAATTAAACCCTCTCCAAACTATATGAGGTCTCACTTTCTCCACTGGAAGGATTCCTAGCATTGTAAAACAAACATTCTATGCAAACCGATGATGTAGATATTTTTCCGGAAGAAAAGATGGAAAAAGTCTCGATGCCGTAATAAATGCTATATCTGCAAGTTATTATTTCTTGACATTAACATGAAAGAAAAGACATTTAGAATTTTGCCGGTGATTACTGTAATAGCAATCCTAGCGTTAATTATTGGATTAGTTTTTCTCTACATTTACTCGGAGAGGGGACTTGAAGGTTTTATAGATTGGTTTGCTGATCGTATCATCGGAATAATGTTCGCAGGATTACTGGTAGGGGCTTTGGTACTATTTGATAAACTGTCAAAGAAAACTATCTAATCGCAGATGTCATAATCTCTATCTGATACATACATTTGTATCTGAGGTTTGATAGGAGGATATGTGGATACTAGAAAATTAGGACTCATTTTTTTAGGAATCTCAGGCTTTATGATTATAATCGCCCTCATGACTTTTGCTATTGGTGGATACAATCTTGAGAATGTTGATGTTGAAGAAAAAGCAATTTTTAAAGGAGTAGATGGAGATTTAACTGTAAAAAAATACGATTATTATTCTGTTTTTGTTACTCCTGAATATTCTTGTAAAGAACTTGAATTAAGCATTTACAGAGATGATTGGGAGTATTTTTTTGAAGATTGTGACGCAGTGTTTAATGAAGAGGGCTGGAATTATGTTGGGTATTTTTCTCCTGATTTTGATGGAATTATGGGAATTGATTCTAATCTACAAATTCTAATCATCAATGATAATTCATATCTTGATGAAGGAGGATTTGAAATAATTATATCATTATTATTTTGTTGTTCAGGTTTTATTGGTATAATAATAAGTATAATTATGGTATTTTCATCTTCTAATAAGACAACTATGATGGAAAATAAACAAGAAATTATTATTATTAATCCAGATCTCAATGAAGTCGGAGCTCCTAATGATAACTCATCTCAAACTTCGGAATGGTGGGAAATAAGTGGTGAAAATAAACCTTAACTGGTATTAGTATAACCTTATTGACCATTCACCAGCAGTCCTACGGTACACATAATATCATTGCATATGGATACTGCCTACTCTTCTTCATTTTCAGAGATTTCTGTCCTAGTAACCTTGATCCAAATGATATAAAAAATCAGAAATAACCAGGGTATAATTATTGCGATAACTTGACCAAAATATTCCATTGAAATGAAATATACCAATGGCTGCATAATCGCTATAATTAACCAGAATGTAGTGCTTTTCGTCATACTCCTACGTGAATCTGAGTTCATAAAATCCCTATCATCTAATTATACTTATAGATTATTCCGGATTTTAAATCAGGCCTCATGCCATTATATTATTTGCTAATCACCAGTGCAGCAAGACATGGTTACCAGGGGCGACGATTACCGCTTGACTGGTATAGTGCTTACCACAGCAGTGCTTATTGTTGGCTTAGTTCTAGGTGCTGTAGATACTAATTCGACCAGCTTCAGAGGACTACCTTCAGTAGCATGGTGTGCCATCATTATCTTTGGAGTTCAATGGATGGCTTGGATTCCTGCCTCCATCTATCAAACTGAGAGTTTCTATGATCTCGTTGGCGGGATGACCTACCTCGCAGTGGTTGCATTCAGCCTTTGGGCGGGATCTAAGTCTGGAGGGATTGGCTATAGAGAATTACTAATCAGCTTTCTAGTTGTTATTTGGTCAGTTCGCCTATCTGGATTTCTATTTCTGCGGATTCATAAAAAGGGTAAAGACGGTCGGTTTGACGATTTAAAAACATCTCCAGTGAGATTCTTAGTCCCTTGGACTTTGCAAGGACTTTGGATCTTCCTAACTGCGAATGTCGTTATCGTCATCAACAGTCAATCGGGGACATCTCCTCCTCTTGGAATCTGGGATGCCCTTGGGCTTGTAATTTGGATTATCGGTTTTGTAATCGAGGTTTTGGCGGACTCGCAGAAAACCAATTTCAATTCCAATCCTGAGAATGAGGGTAAGTGGATAGACCAAGGCCTATGGGCACAATGTAGGCATCCAAACTATTTGGGAGAAATCATGCTCTGGACAGGTGTCGCTGTCTTTGGATTAGCCTGCTTAGAGGGACTAGAGTTTGTTTCATGGACGTCTCCAGTTTTCGTCTATATATTATTGACAAAAGTCAGTGGAATTCCAATATTGGACAGACGGGCGTTGGCGAAGTGGGAACATGATCCCGAGTACCAAAAATATAGGGATAGAGTACCTGTCTTATTTCCAAACCTTGTTAATAGGAGATAGAAACTGGATAGTACTATTCAAATAGCAATTTCTTCTAGCCCTTTCATGAGTAGGAAATACTTCGTGAATTTTGTATCAGAACCTAAGAATGATATTTTGAAAACTATTGTAGGAATAGCGTGTACTGCTAGAGCAATTACTGAAGGCCATGAGGTAAGTGTTTTCTTCGCAGCTTCTGGGACAAGATTGCTGGAGCCTGATTTTATCAAAGAATTAGATAAAGAAATGGGTTCTGATTCCAAAGCAATAACAGAATGGATGGGCATTATCACATCTAAGGCTACTTTATACTGTTCATTTGCCTCTGTAAAAGCAACACTTGGACACAGCGAAGGAGATGGGGCACTAATAGTTCCTGATGATAGAATCAAATGGAGCGGCCCTCCCGGAGTTATTGAGTTAAGTTCAGCATCTGAAATACAGTTTATGTATTAAGTACCAAATTATTCTTCATTTTTATTCGCTAATGTCCCATTTTGATAGTCCAATACAGCTTGATGAATTTCTTCCCTAGTGTTCATCACGAATGGTCCATATCGCTCAATAGGCTCATTCAATTCAGGCCCTGCCAAAATTAAGAATTCGGAAGACGATTTGGATCGGATATTTATTTCTCCTCCCTCGGAGAGAAGTGCCAATTCACCATCCTTAATCTGTTGCTTTGCCTCAATACCGAAGGGCATTGGATGTTTTCTTACCCTAATCTCATTCTCAATGGAAATCTCTCCACCGAAGACATAAATCATCCCATTCAGATTAGATTCAATTTGTTGGACTAAACTGACATCTTTCTCCATTTTGACATGAATCAAAGTGATTGGTATTTTTGTATCGATATTGGAAGATTTCCCCATGCATTCGCCTGCGATTACTCGAGCCCAAATGCCATCTTGCTCTACTACAGGAGATTCCGATACAGGGACTTCTTGATATCTAGGCTTCATCATTTTATTTGCTGCAGGGAGGTTGACCCAGATTTGAAATCCATGCATCTTACCTCCGGTTCTAAAGAATTCTTCATGTGGCTCTTCACAATGGATTATACCTCTTCCAGCAGTCATCCATTGGACATCTCCAGGATTCAATTCACCGATATTGCCCTCACTATCTTCATGTCTCATTCTACCATCGAGGAGGTAAGTTACAGTCTCGAAACCGCGGTGTGGATGCCATGGTGCACCCTTAGCCTCACCTGGCCCATAGTCCACTGGCCCCATTTCGTCAATTAATAAAAATGGACTCATTACCTTCCCCATTCTAAATGGTCTACGAACCATGAAACCTCCTCCTTCACGTACAACATGTGTTGGAACAATCTCAATAACCCCGCGCATATACTTACCATCTTATGTTAGCATATAATTACTAGTTTGACTCAGTCAAATCTAGATATCAACTTACTATTACTCTTTCTTGTTGGAATTATTATTAATTGTGAAAATTTGTGTAGTTGAGATGTTCACTCAAAAAAATCTGAGATATCATTCAGAGATTTACGATCTAAGTCTGGTACTTTTGCCTCATCTGCAGGAAATCCCACTGGCATCAATAACATCGCATGTTCGTGCTCGGGTCGTTGCAAAATATCACGTAGAAACCCCATTGGAGAAGGCGTATGCGTTAGTGTTACCAATCCCATATTATGAATTGCAGCTATAAATAATCCAGCAGCAATCCCACAAGATTCCTGAGAGTAGTAAGTTGGACCCCATTTTCCATTATCTCGTAATCGCTTATTTTGTCTAAACAGTACAATTACCCAAGGAGCATCAGTTATGTGTTCTTTGATTGCATCGGTACCGAGTGGCCTAAGAACTTCTGCCCATGCTTCTGGCATCCGCTCCGAATATGTTTTCATTTCTTCCTCTTCGGCTGCTTGGCGAATTTTTTTCTTTAATTCCTGATTAGAAATTGCTACGAATGTCCAAGGTTGTAAATGAGCTCCAGATGGCGATGTACCTGCGGTTTTGATTGCCGATTCGATCAGCGAGCGCGATACTTCACGAGTTGCAAAATGGCGAGTAGTACGACGATTATTCATTTTTTGATAGAATGACTCTGCTCGCGAAATCATTTCTTCTGGAGTTAATTCCTCAAAAAATAAATCAATGAAACCAGACCCCTCCTCTCCAAGACTCATTATTGTCTGTGAACAGCATCTTAAAATGAAACCTACGGAAGTAAAATAGAAAGATATAACCATGAAAAAGCATAATGCCTCCCATTTTCTTATTTAATCAACTAGATATCGACTTACATGGTTGCAGAGACATTGGTGTTTGCTGCTGGGATTATAATTTGCATCGGTATTGAGCTTGGGATGCTAGGATTGGTGCTTAAAGAACTCGAAGAAAATAAGGTAAAAACGGGACGCTACAGTGTACCTTGGAGCGACCTACCTCCGATTCGAAAAGGACTTCTCGTTGCACTCCCACTCACTTTAATTGGGTTTTTTATATGGATCTACTACTACAGTATTTTTTCACCCGGACCTGACGAGTTGTATAACCATGAAATTGCAGTAATTGGATTATTTTTCATACTGGCTCTAATTGGTAATTTCTGGTTTATACGCAATTAAGAAATAATTAATACGTGGGTATAGTAATCATTACACTTCAATAAAGCGTACTTATCCAAGCCGAAATCTCATCGAAACATTTGTCCGGGCATTCGAACTGAGGATTATGTCCAATATTGGGGAGTCCAACCATGGTGGAATTAGTTAGTTGAGAATCATACCACCTACCCATACTTTCTGGACAAATCGTATCTTCCTCTCCCCAAATTAACAGTGAATTAGTAACTATTTTTCCAATCTCTGTTGGTTTGAAATCTTCCCAGGTGTCTGCAAATTCTCGAAACATTGCATCCATACTACCTGGATATTTTGAAAATTCCCACATTCGATCTATTTCCTGATCTGTAATGGAGGACTCATCAAATACCATGTCCACAAGGGATTTTTTAGCCAAATTTCTAGACCAAATACGTTTGAGTAAAAAACGACCCAGTGGATTCCTCATTAGTTTTAGAGCCATGGGTTGAGGTGTATTTTCCTTTCGTGGTGCTCCACTTGCTGATAGAAGTATCAGGCCGTTGACTTTCTCTTGATTTGCTATAGTATACTTGATAGAGATTCTTCCTCCCATGGAGTGCCCAACTAAAATAAAACTATCAATTTCGAGGTGCTTGATTACCATGGATAAATCTGAAACATAACTCTCAATGTTGTATTCATTGTCAGGTGCTGGGCCGGTCAAACCATGTCTGCGTAAATCAAACCTGATAACTCTAAAACTCCCAATTAGGTGCTTTACTAATTGATCCCACGTGTACAAATCCTCACTGTGCCCATGAAGAAGGACGATAGGCGGAGCTCCAGAATCTCCCTCATCTCTAAGATGGACATTAACTCCATTTGACAACGTGATAAACTGTGAAGGAGGCAACCCATACCGCCTTTTCAACTCCTCTATATTCCCCTCCTCTGAACCGAAGATGAGGGATTTCATTAGACCCATTATGAGACCAGTATGGACATACTACTTATCATATTCGTCAGTAAATACGCTGTATTGCAGTACAATGTTTTCCCGGAAGTAAGCTAAGATTATGTATACAAATACCCTTAGGAACTACAGTTTCAGGATTCTAATGAGATGGTAACTGCAGACACATGCCCCGGTTTTCCAATTCTTTCAGTAGTAAATTGCTCATTAATTCCGCAGACTTGGATATCTCCTGGGAATTTGGCTTTGCCGTAGTAGTAAGATGCTATGCAGGTATACAGATGAATTCCGCTGATTGAGGACATGAGAAGTTGTTCGATTAGTGACGTCGTCGTAGTCCAATTACCCAAAAGAGCGGTCATTATACCTAGGACTGTTGACACCACTGATGCCAATACTGCAACATGCATTGATAGTGCATTTAGATTTGGTTTAATCAGTGATACACCTCCAGTAAAAATAAAAATAACGCCAAATAAGGTCGGAAATAGGGCAGTAAGATAGTCAGTATAAACAAAGAATCCAACACCTAAGAAGGACAAAATTAAACCGGTAATAATTGTTAG
>QQRX01000051.1:6840-8223 GCA_003602595.1 Candidatus Poseidoniales archaeon
CCATTAAGTATATTATATCCTGTTTTAACAATAAAACTTTATTGTAAAGAAGCTTCCTAATTTATGCCCACATTAACAAGGGCTTTCTTATGCGTGATAGAAATGGTACAATATGAAGAACCAAAATACTCCCTTGTCGCCTCCTTTGATAACTTTGAAATTAGAAGATATGAACAAAGTATAATGGCGATAACAGAGAGAAGTAGTTCTAATTATCAAGGCTCAAGTGGTGGATTTCAAATAATTGCAAACTACATTTTTGGGGGCAATATTTCAGGCCAAAGAATCGCTATGACTGCTCCAGTACATATTTGGAATGAAGGCTCAGAAATTCCAAAATTGGCTTTCACAATGCCTTCTCAATATTCTCTTTCAGACCTTCCCAAACCAAACGACTCTCGGATAAAAATCACTCTAAATGAAGAAGATGAAGTAGCTGTTTGGAAGTTCAGCGGCCTTGCAGGAAATAGAAAAACACTACGTCTAATTTCAAAATTTGAAACTATTCTCAAAGAGAAAGAAATAGAAATCACAGGAGATCCGAAATTGGCTATTTACGATAACCCTTGGTCTACACTACCATTTGCTAGGAGAAATGAGATCCAAATCCCTGTACGATATGATATCGAATAATCCCTTTAGGATTTTTAATCTGATTGATCCTGATCTTCGACATCTATCTCTTGAACGAATCCTAGTTCAGAATCGGCGCAATGTATTCCACCCATCATTTCTGCATACAATGCTCCGTCATATGAGCAATAGAATACCCAACCTTCTCCCATGTATCCCCAATCATCGTCGCCATCGTCGCATGAATCATCAATATCGACGCAAAAGCAATCTTCTCCATCGGGGCACACGGGGAATGTACTATCCTCTGCATCACACGAAATACCGCCCATATATTCTGCATAATCTGCTCCATCATTGGAGCAGTAAAATAATTCTGCCATTCCCCAATAGCCCCAATCATCGTCACCATCGTCACATGAATCATCTACGTCGATACAAACGCAAGGCTCACCATCTGGACAAATCGGTTGTGGTCCGTCCATCTCAAGTGGCCAATCTTCAATCACACCCATACAACCTGTAGTCAAAGAGCCGAGAATCAACATGATTGCTACCATCCTAGCGTTCATCGTAGATTGATAAATCGTCTCGAAAATAAATCTTTGGCCGGCAATTATTGGATTTGGATACATTAAACGATTCATTGCTTTGGGATTCTTCCGCATAAATCATATACGACCCCAATATTTTCAGAAAGGCAGATATTTGAGTCTAGGTTACGGCATTCATAGGAGAAAAAGAAATGAAGGTTTTGAAATTAGATGAAATAACCAATTTAATATGGATAATCTCTATTGCATTGGTTGT
>QQRX01000052.1 GCA_003602595.1 Candidatus Poseidoniales archaeon
TACAAACAACACTTCCAGGCGACATGATTGAACCAATAATTGGTGCATGGTCAACACATTTTGTTGACGCCGGATTAACCAAATGCATACAAAGAAGTATGATAACTTCTATTTATGAATGGGAAAATAGTATTCAAAATTCTAAAGAATGGAAAATTCAAATGAAAGTCACAAATAATAATAAAGATAATCTAATCAAGTTAATAAGAGACAAACATCCATATGAAATTCCACAAATAATATCTTGGAAAGTTGAGACAACTGCTGATTATGCAAGATGGATTGAAGAATAACACCTTCACGGCTACACAATGGATTGGAACAACCTCCTCAAACCAGCAAAAAAAGTTCCATCCACTAATTGGAGTTCTTCCGATCCAATGTCATTGAAACCAAAATTTAGTACAATAACTATCTTAGTTATCGGTTTATGGATTTTTGGAACTGGAGATGCAATTATTGTTGCTGCAGGGCTTGGGGTAGCACCTTGGACCGTATTGGCTCAAGGTATTGCAGAACAAATAAATTGGACATTAGGGCAAACTACATTTCTTGTAAGTGTAATTGTTCTTTTGTTGTGGATTCCAATAAAAGAAAGACCAGGATTGGGTACAATTTTGAATGCCATATTAATTGCGTTAGCAATTGACGTAATGCTACCACATCTTCCAAAACCAGAAGTATATGTTTTACAAATCATTCAAGTATTAATCGGAACAATATTTGTAGGTATTGGCAGTGGTTTGTATTTGACTGCAAATTTAGGACCAGGCCCAAGAGATGGTTGGATGACTGGTATTCAACGAATTACTAATATTCCAGTAGCAAAGGTTAGAGCAAGTATCGAGATAAGTGTATTATTACTAGGCTATTATCTTGGTGGGACTGTTGGCCTGGGAACAGTTATTTTTGCTGTATTTATCGGCCATACTGTAGCCATATGTCTCCAATTAACAAAAAAAATTGATATTTTTTTCAATAATTAGATACATTCTAAAGCATTAACAATGTCATCCCATAAGTCTTCAAAATCTTCTATCCCAACTGACAAACGTACCAACCCGGGAGTAATTCCTATAGATTCTCTACGTTTCTTTGGTATTGCTGCATGTGTCATGCTCCAAGGATGGTTGATCAAACTCTCTACACCACCAAGGCTCTCAGCGGTTGCAAAAAGTTTTGATGCGCTAGCGAATTTCCTAGCTCCCTGTTCTCCTCCAATAACTTCAATCGATATCATGCCCCCATATCGCTGCATTTGTTTCTTTGCGATATCATGGCCATTATGTGTTTTCAGACCGGGATACAAAAGCCTGGTTATTTTTGGATGTTGAGAAAGTTTTTTGACAAGTTTTTCAGCATTATCACAATGCCTTTCTACTCGAATTGCTAATGTTCTAATGCTTCTTAGAGTGAGAAAACAATCCATTGGCGAAGGGACTGCTCCTAATGCATTTTGAAGAAATTTTAATTGTTCGTCTATTTCCCTATTTCGAGTTATTACACAACCTCCTATCAAATCACTGTGTCCTGCAATATATTTCGTTGTTGAATGTACAACAATATCTGCTCCGTGTTCCAATGGCCGCTGTAAAATGGGGCTTGCAAAGGTATTATCAACCACTACAATCCAACCATTTTTGTGTGCAATATTTGATAATTTTTCTATATCATGAATTTCTAATAATGGATTCGTTGGACTTTCTAACCAGAGCATTTTTGTTTTTTCTGTAGCACATTTTTCCAACTCCCCCTCATTTAAGTTACTATATGTCGTTTCAATGCCAAATTTACTCAAAATCTGATCGAATAAACGTGCTGTACCTCCATATAAATCGGAAGCCGCTATAATATGACTTCCTGATTCCAACATTTGAGTTATAGTAGTGATTGCTGCCATACCAGATGCAAAAGCTGTTCCATATGCCGGCACATCAGGAGATTCTAATTCTGCAATAGCAGCCTCTACTAAAGCTCTTGTCGGGTTGTGTGTACGGGCATATTCATACCCCTTGTGTATTGCAAAATCTTCCTGAACATACGTTGATGTTTGATATATAGGCATCTGTACTGAGCCAGTGTATTTATCTGGTTCAGCAGAAACATGCACTGATCTGGTTGAATCTCCAATTTTCTTCATTTATTCACCCCATGCTGATATATCAAAACCATTATCTTTGAGCCAATTATCATTATATAGTTTTGATAAATAAGGATTTCCAGAATCTGGTAGGATAACCACAATCTTAGCTTTCTTATCTGAATAATCATATTCTTCAGCCAAATCTAAAGCAATTTTTAATGCTCCTCCGCAAGAACCTCCACAAAACAAACCTTCCATTTTAGCCAATCTTCTACACATTTTAAAACAATCTTCATCATCCACCATTCTTATTTCATCAATCACATCAAAGTTTGTAGCAGGAGGAATAAAATCTTCTCCAAAACCTTCCACTTTGTATGTGTGGGGAGTGCCTATTGTTCCACTTTCAAAAAATTCTTTCAATATTGATCCTTTAGCATCAACACCCACGATTTTCGGAGGAGATTTACCATCTTTTTTTGCTTGAATTATCAGAGAATTCCCACAACCCGAAATTGTCCCTCCAGTCCCCATGGTCGCAACGAAGTGAGTTAGTTCTCCCTCAGTCTGCCTCCATATCTCGGGCCCTGTACTTTTCATATGTGCCAAAGGGTTTGCTAAATTAGAATATTGATCCGGATACCATGAATTTTCTATTTCTTTTGCCAGTCTAGCAGCGACTTCATAGTAGGACCTAGGGTCTTCTTTTTCAACAGCAGTAGGACAAATATGTACTTTAGCACCAATGGCACGCAATAGATCTATTTTTTCTTGTGCCATTTTATCAGGCATTGTAAATATACAATTATATCCCCTTTGTGCAGCAACCATGGCAAGACCAATTCCTGTATTTCCACTGGTAGCTTCAATAATTGTCCCGCCCGGTTTCAATAAACCTTCCTTTTCAGCTTGCAAAACCATTTGTAAACCTATCCTGTCCTTTATCGAGCCTCCTGGGCTGCATCTTTCTAATTTAACCCAAATTTCAGATTTTTTCAAATGTGAAGTAACTTTATTGAGTCTTATTAAAGGAGTATTTCCTATTGCTTCAACTACGTCATTAAACACACCAGGTGGCAAACTCATATGCCACGCTACTGATTTATTGCTTTGAAATATGTCATTGATAATGCAATAATTGATGACCTTAACACCTATCCGCTACCATGGAGGACGACGAACGCCAAACAGGATTTGCTACCAAATCTGTTCATTCAGGCACAAACCCAATTGGTGATGCAGTAAATACTCCAGTATTTTTATCTTCAACTTATAGGTTAACTGAAGATAGGTATGCTGGATGGGCCGCAGGAGCACAGCACACATTATTATATTCTAGATTATCTAGTGTTAATTCAGAAGCGGTTGTTGATAAACTAGTTGCAATGGAAGAGGCAGAAGATGGTGAAGTATTTGCGAGCGGTATGGCCGCAATTTCAACAACTCTTCTCGGACTTTTATCTAGTGGGGATCATATTATAGCCAGTCCGGATGTATATGGCGGTACTTATGGGCTATTAACTGAAGATTTACCACGATTTGGAATTGAAGTAACAATGGCAAATATGAGAGATCCTTCATCTTACGAAGCAGCGATAAAAGAAAATACAAAAATGATATATGTAGAAACATTA
This sequence comes from Candidatus Poseidoniales archaeon, assembly GCA_003602595.1. GTDB lineage: Archaea > Thermoplasmatota > Poseidoniia > Poseidoniales > Thalassarchaeaceae > MGIIb-O3. The sequence goes on from QQRX01000052.1 coordinate 3,718, forward strand.
TCAAATCCCGTTCTAAAAGTATGTGATTTAGATGCAATGGCAGAAATAGCAAATAAACATGGTTTGATATCAGTTGTTGATAATACATTTGCTTCACCTTGGGCTTGTAATCCGATTAAGCATGGCTTTGATTTAGTAATACATTCAGGCACAAAATATCTGGGAGGACATTCGGATTTAATTGCAGGCTTTGTTGTGGGAAAAAGAGAATTAATTGCAGAAATTTTTCCTAAAAAGGTTCATTTTGGAGGGGCAGCAGATCCTCACATGTGCTATTTGTTAGAAAGAGGAATGAGAACTCTTCATGCAAGAATGCCAATACATACTTCAAACGCCGAAGAACTATCCAAAAGACTGACTAACCACCATTTCATAGAATATGTCAATCATATTTCTTTACCAACATATCAAGATTACGATATTGCAAAAAGAATAATCCCAAAAGGCTCTGGAATGATATCTTTTGTTGTCAAAGGAGGAGATGCTGGGGCTTTAAAATTTATACAATCTTTAAAAATCACTTTAGAAGCAACAAGCCTTGGAGGCGTTGAAAGCCTTATTGAATGCCCATTCAATTCAAGCCATATGTTTATTCCAGAGGAAGTAAGAAATGAAAATGGTATTTTGCCCGGATTCGTTCGTATGAGCGTAGGTATTGAAGATATTGAAGATATTTGGGCTGATATAAATCAAGCATTGATTATTTCAGAGAAATTCCTTTTGACTAGGGCGTGAATTAGATAATGTCATCTACTGGCCTACTTGCAGTATTAATTTTCGTTATACCTATGTGTTTTACTCCAGGGCCTAATAATTTGTTATGTGCTGCACATGGTTCTCAACATGGATTTCGCAACACAATCCCCCTCACATTAGGGATGGCAATAGGTTGGAGCACTTTGGGAATATTCGTTGCAATAGCTGCAGATTATATTGAAAAGAATGAAGAAATATTCCGAATACTTACTTATTTTGGTGCCCTATATATTTCATATCTGGCGTATAAAATTGCTACTGCTAGAACAATTGAATATGAACAAAATACTGAATTGCTGGGAATAAAAACAGGTATACTACTACAGTTAGTAAACGGTAAAGCTTGGATTCATTTCCTTGTACTAATGGCAATCCCATTTACTCTTTTTGGGCCGGGGTTAGTTGGTAAGATAGCACTTGTTTTTCTAAATCTGTTTTTTGGTTTACCTGCGGTTTTGGCTTGGTCATATTTTGGTACAATCTTGCGAGGCTTTTTCAATACACCCAACAAAGTAAAGTGGCTTAATTATTCATTAGGAATCTCTCTTTTTGGAGTTGCATTATGGATTGCATTACCACACTAATCATCAAATTTTGATCCTGAAACTTCTGCCAACCACTTCATTGCTGATTTATAATCTACAACAGCTTCTAAATTATCGTGCACCAACAAATCTTCAGCTGCATCCCAAAGAGCACGTAATGCAGGCACCCAATCTCCTCCTTTATCTCTACTAGATTCATCAAATCTCCACGCATCAGACTCGGTTCTTTCATGGACATTTAACCAAGCCCAACCCATCGCCATTTCCAAATTTTTTCCTTTCCTAGCCTTTGAAACAGTCGATGCAACACCATTTTCTACTGCACTTCTTACAAGGAAGTCTGCAAAACTCAATGGTGACACCAAATCTCCTTCCTTCCAGGGCAAACGACTCAATCTTTTTGAAATAGAAATTGATTGTTTTAATTCTTTTAAAAATGCGCCAAACCCTTGCTTCCTTTGATTTTGTGACTCAATTATATTTTGAGCCTCATCATTTTTAATTTCATATAGATCTTCTAAGATAACATGTCCATATTCAGGCCAAAGAGCCACCAATACAGGATGACAAGAAGCATCCTCAAAACGTACTACC
>QQRX01000053.1 GCA_003602595.1 Candidatus Poseidoniales archaeon
TTCCTGAGTACCGCCTTCGTGATATCTAAGATCCATAATTGCATGCCCAATATGGATACATATACCATCCTCAGAACAGTCTTCTAACAAAGCATATATTTGACCTCCGACAGTTGCTGTAGAAACATCGATATGTAATCTAGGAAGTCCTGAAATCCAAATATCTTCAGCGAACGCTTCAGTTTCATAAATTGGCCCGAAGTTACCATTAGGTAGAATTGTAGTTGTACCCCCAGCTACATTCATCAATTCTCCTCCAAGTTCCAACGAAATTGTCTCCATATCTTGTGGAGGATATCTATCTTCAATCCTCCATTGACCCTGATTGGATTGTATTTCAACAAATAATCCTGGTTTATCGCCAACTCCTTTAAGATACCAATCAAACCATTCTAGTAAATCTTGCATCCAGTCAAATCTAACCATCTGTGGATATGCTTCCCTACCTCTGCCTTCTCCGGAACGATCAAAATGATAGTCCGGCCTATCTGGATAGTCGTGGTCCCATTGACCAAAAAGACCCTTAGATTCTATTCCAGCGTCAATTAATTGATTGATTACTGGAATAGCCATATGAGGGTCTACATTCCAATCATGCATACCTTGAATTAGATATACCGAACCTTCATAATTTTGTAAAACTCTATCTAAGAAATATCTTTCTTCCCAATACGTTCCAGCAACTTCTCCACCCCACATATAGGCTGCAACACCAGTCCCTGGTCCAATTATGTAATCTGGGCACATATTTCCAATATCTTCCTGGTCTCCATCGATTCCATATGAACCATAAACTCCATTGTGCATGAACGGAGCTCTGGCTTCACTACTACCATTTTTCCACATCAATTCCATTACTCCAATCAGTCCAGAAATAGGAACTATAGTCTTCAGGTACTCATTTCCAAAAGTTGCAGCCTGCCAAGGTGTAGAGCCATCATAGGATTTACCTATCATCGAAACTGCTCCATTACTCCATTCTTGCGTACCCAACCAAGTAACTGCTGCATCAACCCCTAGTTGCTCTGCATTACCCATCAAATCCATACAATGATTTGAGCGTCCAGTCCCCATTACAGACACCTGAGCAAAAGCATATCCATGAGGTAAAATCTGATCTATTATCATCTGACCTAGCCAAGTTCCAGGGACCTCTATCGATGGAGTTTCCACACTTACTTCATCGAAATATGGACCAAACTCTGCAATAACGGGAACCGTTTGTCCATCAGGGACGTCTGGTAACCAAACTGCAAGACTAACTACTCCGTTTGGAGCAGACCCCCCTTCACTAAGAGGTAATTCAAAGTTAACAAAATGATGAGTTGAATTCCATTCATTATCGGTTTCCAATATTCCATAATCTCCGTATTCCATAACAAAACCGTTACTCTGATCAGTTGTGTATGGCCATTCAGATCTTTCCCAAACTGGAACTCTTTCATAGATACCTAATTCTTTCTTTATCTCATCAACAACATCATCAATAATCCAACTCTGTAAAGAGACTAACAACATTATCGCAACCATTGATACTGCAATTCCAATGACTTTGCTTTTTGAAATATTGATTTTTATCCTATCAGAAAGAGGTGTAATCGTATCGTCCTCAACAGGTACACCTTCTATCATAGCAAACGTTCGTATTGAGTGGTATTATTCAGATTTATGTATTTCCGATTATTAAAAATGGACAAAAAATTAGTTGAAAAAAAACAAACCTATTTATGGAGAAAATTAAAATCTAAACAGACCTTAATGAATGGATGATGATAACCAACAATAATGAACACAGGACACATACTTGCAATTCTGATTGGTTTTTACGCTTCCTTCGCCGTTACAGTGATGACTGTATCTCCAATGTTAGGGTAAATCTGCAATCCTATACTTGGTGGGAGTGAAATGAATAATGCCATTATTTGGTTAAGAAAAACTCTCAGAATACATGATAATCCAATGTTAATTTGGGCTGAATCATCACCGGAGATTGATTCCGTTATACCAATTTATATTTTAGATAGTAATTGGAATTTAGATAATACTAACTCCGGTAAAAATCGGTTAAGTTTTCTCTTGGACTCACTAATAGACCTAGATAGAAATCTTAGAGAAAAGTATGGTACTAAATTATTCATCTTCTCAGGAAATGCTGGAGAAATAATTGATTTGTTAGTGGAAAAGTCTGAGGGAGAAATAAAATCTCTGCTATCTGATTACTGCTCTGAACCAAATAATAGGGAGGAAATGGAAATTATTGGTAGGAATCTACAACAAAAAGGAATAAATTGTAAAATTTTTCCTGCAGTGAACACCATTCTAGATATAGAAAAAATGACCGAATCTAAAAATTTTAAATCACCAAAATCAACGAAAGATATGGAAAAAATATTCGAAAAAAACCATATTTTAGGACCATATGGTAGTCTTTTAGAGGGAGACCTTCCTGTTCCAAATAAAGTACATTCAGAATCTTTGCTACTTGATTCGATATCAAAAAATAATCACTTCTCAGAATATTTAGTTTCGACGAATGAAATCAAAGAATACAATTACAGATTAAGATTAGATATAGGATTTGATAAATCTTATTTCCTTGGCGGAGAAAGTGAAGCTCTGAAAAGACTGAAAATGAAAATTTCCGAAAGACCGGATTACGTTAGTAATTTTAGAAAACCAAAGACTGCTTCTACCAATGAAATTGAGAATCCAATGGAACCATCAACAACAGGATTATCACCTTACATCAGTAATGGATGTCTCTCAGTCAGACTAGTGTGGAACGAGTGTGCTAAAGTCAGAGATGAACTAGAACATTCGAAGCCTCCAGAATCGTTACATGGGCAACTAATGTTTCGAGAAATGTTCTATCTACTATCTAGGCATATTGAAAATTGGGATGATGATCAGAATAATTCTAATTGCATTCCAATTGAATGGGGAGATTTCGATGAAGAAAAATTAACATCTTGGGAATTAGGAAAAACA
>QQRX01000054.1:0-481 GCA_003602595.1 Candidatus Poseidoniales archaeon
CCAGAAAATAAATCTGCAAGAATAACTACTTTGGCTTGTAGTCCTTTTGACCCATGTATAGTCATTACTCTGACTGCATCACTAGGAGGGATTGTGACTGCTTCCAGAGAATTACCGCCACTTTCTCTTAAATCACGTAGTTTGTCCGCTAAAACAATTGAGTCTCCACCAACTTCTCTAGATAAAATCCTAATAATATCTATTATTTGTTCTATGTCTTGGCGAGATACTATATCTGGAAAAGCCATTAAAATATCTGATCTATCTACTGTTTCTTCTAAAAGATCAACTATACGGCCTTCTGAAGAGAGATCTATCCATCTTTGTACCAATTCTTTTTGTCTCTCATTGATTGTAAAATCTCTTAATCTGATTAGTAAATTATCTTCTTTTCTAGAGTAGAAAAGGTATTCTTGTAGTTTAGCATCATCAAATCCGATCAAAGAAGATCTTGCAACCCAAGTAGCGTGATGTCTTGAAT
>QQRX01000054.1:558-5011 GCA_003602595.1 Candidatus Poseidoniales archaeon
GCCTGTGCAGGAATTCCTAAGTTGTGCAAATGACGGATTATGATATCTCTAATTTTACTTCTACTTGGTAATAGTATCATTATTTCACTGGGTTCTACAGGATTTTCTGCCGGTAATTCTATCCAATTTCCTCCAGATGAAATAACCTTTATTGGTTTACCTTCGATTAAATTCTTTATTCTTAGTGCTATCATCATACTTTGTCTTTCAATAGAGTCCGATTTTCCAGGTCCAAATGGATCAAGTGGTATTCGTAAATCAGTAGGTGGATTTTCATCGCCCTCTATCTCTACAGGACAAATCCATTCTAATGACCCTTGAGCATCGATTTTATCCTTACTTGGAAATAGACGCTGCGGGTTTGCGTAGAAATTACCGTTAGGAAAATGTCTGTGTTTTTCATTGAAGATGTCTTTCCACCACTCATTCATAATATTTAGTAAACCACCATCAGTTCTGTAATTGATTTGTAAACTAATTAGCCCTTGTTTTCTATATTCTACCTCTTGCGAAGTCGGTATAGGAAGATGAGGGTCAGATAAATCAAATGGTATCCATGGTATTAAATTTCGACCGCTTTCTTTAGTTACTTCAACGCCTTTTACTATATTCAAATTATATGAGTTTCTTGGATCTCGACTTGCGTCTGATCTACGTAAGGGTGGTTTACGAGTTAATTCCTTTATACTAGAAAATTCATGTTCATTAATGTCTCTTAAGGTTCTCGAATACTCAAGAAATCCCGTAACTTCTGCTTGACGAAATGCGTAGATACTCTGCTTTACGTCCCCGACATAGCAAATGGTTGGTTGCCATGGTGTATTTGGTACTTCAGGATCTCCATCTTGAATAGTTCTCTCACCCCATAGTCTAGAAAGTAGTCTCCATTGTAAAGGAGAGTTATCTTGTGCTTCATCAATGATGAAAGCACGATAGCGTCGTCTAATTTGTTTCAATAGTTCATAACGTTGAGTTAAATCCAGACGAATTGTAGATAGTTTTTCTAAATTATTACCAGCTATTTTTGGATCCCTTTCTAATTTTTCTAATATAGAAAATGCTTCGGTTATATGATCATCGCGCCATGTTTCAGTATTTAATGAATTCAAGGCATCTTGTATTGATTGCGGATAAAATGTTCGACATATTTCAGGGCAATTGGCGAGTAGTAAATCTCCAGTTAATCTTTGAACATCGTCATAATCATGTGTTTCTTCATTTTTCTTTAGATTTTTCAATATTCCTAGAAAACCGTCATGTACTAGTTTTAAATTTTCTAAATTATTGACTTCTGCCTCTAATGTAAAATGAAATTTATCAATTTTTGAATCATTTGATAATCTGCTAGGAAGAGGGAATGGAAGAGGACTTAAAGGATGTTTCCAAACCTTAGAAGTCATAGGAGGATTTGAATTGTCAAGAATTAGTGTAACTTGAGTAAAGTGTAGAATGAGTTTACCAATTTTCTCATGCCATAGATTTTTGATCTCTGAAGAAATTTCTTTCAGACCGACTTTAACCATTTCTCTTGTTGTTTTATTTTCAATCTCAGAAAGATTTCTAATTCCACTTTCCCATGTATCTGAAGGTAGCTTAGAATTTGGAAAAATAGATGGTTTATTACTCATTATTGATGCTTCAGATGTAATACAAAGTAACAAATGACCAAGTCTAACTAGTTGTTTCCATTTATCAATAGAAGGTTGTGACTCACAGAGAGAATCGAGACATGCTAATCTTGTATCAGAAAATACTCCTTCTGGCGCTAGGACAGTAATGTTTTCTTTAATGAAATCACAATATTTTGTTACTAAAATAAATAGTTCTCTAGAGAAATTTGTTAGATCTTCTTGATCTATGGACAGAATAATTCTTTCCTTAAGTGATTCTGGATTGATTTTTCCGTCTTTATCAGCCATAAGTCTTGTACTTTCCTCGATAAATATCGATTTATAGACTAAATTTCTTAAGACGTTTGTTGCACTTTTCCTACTTGAATAATGCTTAGAAATATTATCTCTAGCATCTAGAACTTGTGAAGCTATCTCTGAAGGTATACCTGCATCAACTGCGTCTCCGATTAAGTTGATTGAGTTTGGAAGTCTCCAAAGAATATTAATTGCAGATTCTACTAAAAGTATTCGGCTAGTATCAGAAATTATATCTTTACTATTAAAATCTCCTAAATACCCTCTGTAGGGAGATATTAATTGATTAAAAAATGAGTCTATAGTTCCAATTGGAGCATCTTCTAAGAGTGTCAGAAGTTGTTCATTGAATCCTTGATGGCGAATTCTCGGATCTGTTCTACTTATTCCATCATCACTTATTGGTCCTGGTTTTAATTTTGAAATGCGTTTCCTTAATCTATCACGCATTTCGTCTGATGCTCTATTGGTAAATGTAAGTAAAACAACCTCACTGGGAAGAAGGCCTTGCCATTTACGAAGATCAATTGTTTCTGATGCAGGAGACATCAGTAAACCACCTTCTAATTTTGATGGTCTTTCTGGCATAGGTAAAATTCTAGTTGCACGCTGATCTTCTGTAAGGTAATGTTCTATTACCCTATCAACAATTGTACTTGTTTTACCAGTTCCTGCACCCGCATCAACCACAATATGCGAATCAAGGTTCAAGGCTAAACGCTGGGCTGTGTTTAGGCGCATCAAAAACCATCCTCCATCTTAACATCACATATTTGTTTCACCGAACAGTAAGTACAAACTTTCTTTGAAGGAGTAGGGTGAACTTTTCCTAATTTAGCATTATTAGCTACTCCCAAAGAAACCGATAATCGGTGAGTTAGCCAAGCTCTAAATTGATCACTACTGGGATTATTATTTTCATTTGGAAATCTGTATAAATCTTCTGTTGTTCTTGAGATGATACCAATATCTAATTTATTGATATGAGGAAAGACATTGGATATTTCCAGATTATGTGATGTTTTATGACTAAACAGAGATATTCCAACACCTACTACAAGATCTCCGGGGTGAGCAATTTCCCATGCTCTAGCGTAAATGGCTAATTGTAATTCCTCTAAAAGACCAATATTGTGTCTCTCTTTTGAGGATTTAGATTCCGAGGTTTTTAAATCTCTTATAATTATCAATCTTTTTGGTTTCCAATCACTATCAGTTAATTTTAGAGGAGCTATACTATTATCTCCATCTTTATTGAACCATAATTTTCCATCTTTATCAAAGGGGACTTGGTCAACTCTATCTATCTGACCCTTTACTCTTATTGGAGGTAGTTTTTGCATATGAGGGCTAGTAATCTCAGATGGAATGTCAATCTCTATTCCATCTTCATCATAATTATCAGTATCCCATTCAATGCCTATAGGCATTCCATCTGATATACTAAATTCAGCCTCTATTATTGTTCCAATTCTTCCTTTGGGTTCTACTGGAGTAGGATTTGCAAGCCATTCATTATACTGTTCTCTGTTCATTCCGGTAAGGACTTGGAGTCTATGGATAGAAACTGCATCTGTACGATCTAACCAAGGTGCTCTAGAATCTAATGATTCTAATGCTACTTTCATAACTTCATTTTTTGACAAATATGAATTTCCAATACTAATATTTTCTCTATTTTCATTAATACTATCAAACTCTTCACCTATTTTCATTTTCAATATGTGACATAAAATATCATGATGTATGAAATGAAGGAGGTTGCCATGGGTTCTTGAGTCTAAATCTTCAGATTGAAGTTCTTCTTGATTGGCCTTAAGGACTCTATTTAACCACCCGCTTCTCGGACATTTTAGCCAATCATGTAATCTACTGGCTGACCAAGTTGTTACATTTTGTCCTAATCCAGTTCCATGTCCGTGTCGCGAATCGCTGACATTAATCCCTGTAGATATTGGTGTGAAGGGCCTAGGATCTATAGTAGGAGTTCTTTTTCCATCTTTAGTGATACCTCCTATTACTGGCCATGAAGAAAATTCTCTTGGTATTGTTTGTCCAGGAGGTGTTTTTCTAAATAAATCAGAATAATCGAGATAAAAAATATGATCTCGTGATTCAAAAGGTAAGTATTGATTATCATCTACTATATCCGGTTGTCTTCTTTCTCGCTCTCGTTGTAATTGGATATCAAGAGGAATGGATATCGAGCTAGGATTAATTGGTGAATATTGTGCCTTAATGCCTTTTGTCAATTTGTTACCATCTAACTGACGGTGATCTCTTGGACTAGTGGCACTAAATTCTAATGTTAACTGTTCTATGTTTTCGTTTAATAAAATCCATTCCCTAATCGGGGCTGTGGGAGGGGCTGCATCATCTAAACTTGGATCAAGAATAATAGTTTCTTTTCCGGAAAATAATAGATGATTTAGGAAATGTCTAGCTTTTCTAATTGGTCCATCCGGCCTGAGCAAATTGAATTTGTGTCGTTCCTCTTCCCCGATAAATGGTAACTTAGGAACTCT
>QQRX01000055.1 GCA_003602595.1 Candidatus Poseidoniales archaeon
TAGTGCTTGTGCAATTTCAATGGATCAAAACGTCTATTGTTGGGGTCAAGGGTCAGAAGGACAACTTGGTAATGGCAATAATCAGACTAAAACTACTCCAACCTTAGTTACACTGGAAGAAGGCGATAATCCAGTATCCATAACCGCAGGTGGTTCTTTTTATTGTTTAATTTTAGACACCGGACAATCTAAATGTTGGGGGAATAATTGGCATGGGGGATTGGGAGATGGAGAGCCTTTGGATCAATGGGGAAATGGAATATATCAACCATATCCTTTCAATGTAACAGGCAACCACTCATTTTCTGGAATAGAATCGGGACTTCAGAACACATGTGCAATCAAGACTAATGGTTCTGCGTATTGCTGGGGAAGGCCATATACCGGAGCCATAGGAGATGGATCATTGTGGATGACAACACAGAAAAATTGGCCATCTAGAGTTGGTACTACTACGAACCCACTCTTTACAGATGCTTCTGAATTAGATCATGATAATGATGGAATAATTACTATTTTTGATTCCAACCCATACCTATGCAGTAATGGTTTTTATCAAGTAGATAACATATGCATTGAAGTCCCTGCAGGTTCGTATTCTGTAAATGGTATACAATATTTGTGTGATATTGGAACTTATCAACCTCAATCTGGCCAAGATGCCTGTTTAGAAGCCGATCCGGGCCATTATGTTAATATGATAAATTCTTCAAATCAAGACGAATGTCTCGCAGGGACACATCAACCAAACTCAGCACAAAGTGAATGTATAGAAAATTCTCCCGGATATTATTCTTTAAATGGTGCTGAACAACAAATTGGTTGCCCTACTGGCTCTTATCAACCATCTTCGAATAGTACAGGTTGTATACCTACAGATCCTGGATATTTTACCAACTCTATTGGCTCTAGTTCTCAAACCGCCTGTCCGGCCGGTTCTTATCAACCATATTCAAGTCAAATTACTTGTATTCAAGCAAGTATGGGTTATTTTGTAGCTTCCTCAGGTTCAAACAGTCAAGAAATGTGTACTTTAGGAAATTATTCAGATTCTTTAGGACAATCTGAATGTACATTAGCTTCTCCAGGATATTACGTCTCTGTAGATGGTTCAAGCAGCCAAGAGGCATGCGAATCAGGAACTTATCAAACCCTACAAGGACAAACAGATTGTATGTATGCATCTGCAGGTTATTATGTTCCTTCTAATGGCTCTTCACAACAAATTTCTTGTCCTGAAGGCAGTTTTCAGCCTGCAGGAGGAAGTAGCTCATGTATTCTAGCAAATCCAGGATTTTATGTTTCTGATTTAGGTGCAACAGAGCAATTACAATGTCAACAAGGAACTTTTTCTTCTGAAGAGGGTCAAGAAGAATGCACTCCTGCAGCGCCAGGATTCTTTGTAGACACTGATGGTGCAACCGCGCCATCACCCTGTCCTGTTGGTCAATACCAAGAATCCGAAGGATCCGGATCTTGTATAGATTCTCCACCAGGTTACGTAACAAGTACAGATGGTTCTTCTTCAGCATCTCCTTGTCAACCGGGAACATATGCAGTAGCCGGTCAATCTTCATGTATGGATGCAGATCCTGGAAATTTTGTATCCGATTCAGCACAATCATCTCAACAACCTTGTGAACAAGGAACATACCAGCCTGAACCAGGACAATCTTCTTGTCTATTTTCACAACCTGGAAATTATGTCGATAAATATGGGGCAACTGAACAAACTCCTTGTGATGAAGGAACATATCAACCAGGTCAAAATAAACTAGGATGTATAAATGCAGATCCTGGAAATTTTGTTCCTTCTACTGGACGATCATATCAGAATAGTTGTGACAAAGGACAATATCAATCAGAAGCAGGTCAATCTGAATGTTTAATGGCAGACCCTGGAAATTTTGTACCTTCATCTGGCGCAGATAAACAATTCCCTTGCTCACCCGGTAGTTATCAACCAGCATCCGGACAATCTGATTGTGAAATGGCCTCTGAAGATCATTTCGTAGGAGAATCGGGAGCTACTGAACAAACACCATGTTCTTCGGGTGATGTACAACCTAACACAGGAGCCTTGAAATGTATCAAAGGACCAAGTACATTTGGTGATTATTTACCAATTCTAATAATTCCATTATTGATTGTTGCTTCTGCTTTATTTTACAAATATAGAAAGAAACCAGATGGAGTTACAACTAAAAAAGGTAGGAATGATAAATGGGGACAGAAAACAATAGATTATGTTCCTAAGACCATAGGAAGAAAGAGGAAATAACAAACTCAATTTATTTTATTTGGTGCTAACTATGCGCGATTACCCCGGAGGAAGAATAGATTTTCGAAGTGATACAGTTACNAGACCCGTTCAGGCAATGAGAGATGTAATGTCAACCGCCGAGGTAGGCGATGATGTCCTTGGCGATGATCCTACAGTTATTGAACTACAGAATCGTATTGCAAGTATGTTAGGAAAAGAAGCAGCAATATTTGTTCCCTCAGGAACTATGTCAAATGCAATTGCGATCAAAACTCATACAAAACCTGGTGATGAAATAATCACACATGAGAAAAGTCATATTTACCGTTATGAAGGAGGAGGATATGCCATGTTATCCGGTTGTTCCGTAGCACTTATTGGAGGTGCACATGGCATTATGTCTCCAGATTCTATCAAGAAAGCAATTAGGAAAGTAGAGGGTAGTCAAGCGCATTATCCGAATGGATCATTAATTTGTGTAGAGAATCCCCCTATGTATGGAGGGACATTTTATTCCCAGGAAGAATTAGACGAGATTTGTGATATTGCACATGCCAATAATTGCAAAGCCCATTTGGACGGAGCTAGAATTTTTAATGCCGCTATAGCAAGTGGAACAGATGTTGCACGAATGGTAGAGAAGTTCGATACGGTATCAGTTTGTCTTTCAAAAGGCCTAGGAGCACCAATTGGCTCAGTTTTAGTTGGTGATAAAAATACAATCAATGAAGCTCATAGGTGGAGAAAAATGTTTGGCGGGGGCATGCGTCAAGTAGGAATTATAGCAGCAGCAGGATTATATGTTATTGACAATAATATTGAAAGAATTAAAGAAGATCATTTACGCGCTAAATATTTGGCCGAAAAAATAAATTCAATGAAAAATTTTTCTGTAAACTTAGAGATCACTAAGACAAATATTATTTTCATTAAATGTATTGAAGATAGTCATGAAGTAGTTAAAAAATTGTCTAATGAAGGAATAGACGTCTCATCAATTGACGATTCAACTATACGCATAGTAATTCATCTACATATTACAGATGAAGATATAGAAAATACTATCATTGCGTTTTCTAACACACATTGAGACGGAAGTATTCAAAATCTATCTTCTCCTCATCATAATTATGAGAGTCATTATACCGTTCTTGGTGGTTGCATTTATATTGACTCCAGCTATATCTATTGCCACAGATTCATCGAATATAGAAACATGGGAAAACGCAAGATATAACCAAAATTCAGGAACACTAGGAGGGATTTCAATATCTTTATCCAATGATTCATCAGTTCATCATTCTACGATGAATATTGAAGATTTTCCAACCATCATAGAGACTTATACGGCGACTTGGTGTGAAAATTGTGTTATGGTCGAACAAAAAAGAAATGAAGCCATAGGCAATAACAATGCAACAGTGATACATTATCATAGACACTATTATGAAACTCAAGATCCATTCGGGGATAATAGTACAGAAGATAGATGGGAATTGAATTATGGCGCATCTTCAATCAATTCTCTTGGTGCTTCAAGATTAGCGCCTACAACGGTCATTGATGGTGAACGAATGCACCCCGGACACCGTCCAAAATCCAATAATTTGGAGAATGATTTCATAACTTCCATCTCTGTAGGCTCTACTGCGCCTCTTTATGGTAATATTAGTTTATCAGTGACTAAAAATGATTCCATAACTCAAGATCCTAAATCTTCTATATTTTCTTGGTCTACATCTACTTTGATGCCTATTTGTGCCGATGATTGTCGAAAATCTGTTTCAACATCAGCATGGTTATTGTTCGTTGA
>QQRX01000056.1 GCA_003602595.1 Candidatus Poseidoniales archaeon
TTGGAATAATGAGACTTTTTCTATTTTCTAGCCTTCATAATTCATTAATTTCATAGATGTCATAATCCCAAGTGATTAGCTGTATTTCATAGTCAACCTGTTCTCCATCATCATTATGTTCACATTGAAAACTTCCACCTTCTTCTGCATCAACTGTAATGTCAATGTAATAATCGCCAAGACCTCCATCGCCAAGGTCAATAGCTTCTGTAATCTCTGATATTGAGTAATTACTTAATGGCACTTCAGCCTCGGAAGCAGCCCAAATATCCATTGGAGCACCACCAAATAAGAATAAAGGCCAATCCTCGCCGATTTGCAATCCACTGTTTCCTTGATGATTGTAATATGATTCTGTTACGGTACTATTGTGGAAATCAAGCAAACTATGTCTAATAGTCCCAGTTATTACATCGTTTTCTGTATCTCCTCCTACTGCACAACCTAATCCACTACTAGTTTCATCTTCTTCGAATGATAGATAAATAGCAATTCCTACTACATTATTTCCATTTGGCCAATCTTCAATAGAATCAGAACTGTATTGAAGCTCTAAGGTTTCTCCATCATAAATGTACTCAGAACTGGAATCTAGTAAAATAACTTCTTGGTTTATGGTAACATAATATATTCCTTTAGAATCAGATGAATTTGATGAATCAGGTGCAGCGATAAAATATACCGCCTCACTAAAAACTAAACCTAGAGCTATTACTGCTGCAATAGCTCCGAATTTTTCGCGACCGGGCATTTCAAATCTTCCGAATGAAGATAACTTAGGACTTCTAATCTCATTCATTACAAAGTGAGCTATGAAAGCTGCACCCATTCCTGGTACTGAGGGAAAAATACCGTCAGCATCTCCAAATTTAAGTAAGGTCCATACAATTACTCCAATAAATGCTGAAACCATCATTACTATGGAGTGTGTCGTATCTGGCTTGTAGCCCATCCAACGTATTATTAAGAGTGGAATGAAAACTCCTCCGAGCCCATAGACGGCTAGAACAACTAGTTTGAACACTGAATCTCCTCCAGGAACATACAAACCCCCAATAGAAATCATTGTAGCAAATGCAGCTACAACAAGTGTCACTCTTTTTGTGGTCTTATGATCTTGACTCCATTCTGGTTTAATATCGTCTGTGATGGCAGCAGTACATGCTAGAACTTGACTATCAGCAGTTGACATTGTAGCTGCAAAAATAGATGCTAAAATCATTCCAACACCAATTTGTGGCATTGTTTCCATTGCCATCATCGGTAATCCCAATTCTGGATCAAAATCACTAGCAGTAAATAAAATTCTACTTGCTAGCCCAATAATCAACATCAATATTATGAAAGGAGTTTGCCATACAAAGAACCAAATCATTGCCTGTTTACGATCAGAATCGGATCCTAAGGTCATAACTCTAGAAACAACTTGTGGTTGTCCAGCCACACCAAGTCCTCCAAGGAAGAATGCAAAAGCCCACATCGAGAATCCAAATCTTAAGTCAGCCGGAAAGAATTTAGTGAGCAAAGGGTCTTGTGATTCAAGTCCTATAGTAAGTCCTTCAAATCCCCCAACTTCCTGTAATGCAATCCAGCAAAGAATAGTAGATCCTACTATCATTACACTTGACTGGGCTGCATCTGTCCAAATTGATGCTCTAATTCCTCCAGCATAACAATAAGCTACAACTAGTATAAAACCAATCAAAATTCCAATCATTTCATCCCAGCCCATCATGACATACAGTGCCTTTCCTCCAGAAGTTAGTTGTGCTGCTGCATAGATGCTAAGAAAAAGTACAGACAGTACGGCAGCTAATCTTGCTTCAGGTGCACCCACTTTATCTGCAACTAGTGAAGAAAGTGAACGTACACCTCTTTCTCGACCTTCTTCTTGTATGAATTTGTATAACCATGCCCAAGCTACAACTTGTCCAATAGTAGATAGAAGGGCCAACCAAATGATATTAAATCCTAACATGTAAGTAAATCCGATAAAACCAATAAACATAAATCCAGAATTCCAAGTACTAACAGCAGATAATGCAGCTAATGCTGGATGCATTCCTCTGCCTGCGACAAGATAATCATCGGTTGTATCCTCTTTTACCATCATTGATGCAAGCCCCACTCCTGCAAAAATAGACATAAAAAATAGAAATGAAATAACTATCATCAAATCCATTATAGTGTATCGATAAGGATATACTATTTGTCTATTTCTGACCGATTAATAATTATTTAGATAATTATTTTTAGTCTTCAAATACTTCAATTTCTGCATTTTTCCGAACAAGATCAGTGAATTTTGATGTGTATCGGGTAGCACGTACTACGTGATTATCTATCCAATGATAATTACCACCTCGAGGTTTACCCATGAGTAATGAATGATATCTGAATCCCTTCAACTCCAACCATTTCTCAGTAACTTCTCTGTGTTCTTCAGTACGAGCTGTAAAAAAACAAATTTGATGCCCTTCTTCAAACCATCTATTAATTGTCACTATAGCATCAGGATATGCTTCTGCTGATATCATCCTTTCCGACTCTTCATTAGGTATATCCTCTCCTACTGTCCCGTCAATATCTATCAGGTAGTTTTTGATATCATCCGGAAGTAAGGGACTTGCTGCTTTTCCAGAATCATCGATAGAATCAACTAACTTCATGAATGCATACATTCACAGGACGCTCATAATCATAACTATTAGCTGATATCTAATAATTGTGACTATTGCCTACGAAAATAGTCTATTAATGCAATTCTAGCGTATAATTTATACTTTCTCAGTTATTACTTCCAACTAATGTATAATCATCGGATAGTGGCGTAGCACCTGTTTCTGTAGAGAAAATCATGCCATCTTTGAATCGATGGAAAGAAAGAACTGCTTCAGAAGTAGAGTCATTAGAGAAATGTGCGATAGCGTGCTGTACTCCTACTTCGCTATTCTCGTAAAGTATTCTATGTTTCTCAGTTTTTACTAAATCACTACCTGCAAAAGCCATTATATCTTTCTTTTTCATTACGGCATCTCCAACATGTGGCGTAAAGGTAAATTCATCATGCAGTATAGCTTCTAGGGCAGCAACATCTCCCGATTCAAATGCAGTTTGGTATTTGGCAAGTATTGACATGTAAAGAGCGATAAGTACTCTTCGTTTAACATGGTCGGTTAAGGGATTTCAAAATTAAAAAATTAATTAAAAAAATAAACTAAATATTCTTAAAATAATTTCCACCAATTTATTCTGGAACTAGTCTTGATTTTCTTTAAAGAGTCTATGTTCTTGCCGCTCATAACAACAAAATACACTATTCATTTATGAAGAAATGTTTTTTTAGAAAATGCAGGTTTACTTCGTATCCAATATTAATTTAAGTAAAATGCAACAGGCGGCTTTGATTCATCATGGATGAAGTCAGACAGAACACTCTGAGGATTAAAGATGGAGTCAAAGCAGACTCTTTAGATTGGTTTGAAGAACTTTATGCATCAGCAAACGGTGATGAATATTGGATCCCTTGGTCGAACGGCGAACCACATCATTTTCTTACTGAATGGGTATCAAAAATTAAGTCTAGAGGAAGAGCATTAGTTGTTGGATGTGGACTTGGAGAAGATGCAGCATACCTATCTAGAAAAGGCTGGAATGTAACTGCATTCGATATTTCACCTTCAGCCGTACAATGGGCAAAAAAAATTTATTCTTCAGAAAATATCAATTGGCAAGTGGCAGATCTTCTTTCTCTTCCAGAGGAATGGATTGGTTTATTTGACTTGGTTGTTGAAGTTCATATCCTCCAGGCAATACCTGAATCAATTAGGATTCACGCCGCCCCCAAAATGGCTCCTTTATTGGCGCCTTCAGGTCAGTTGGTATGTATAGGCCGATTAAATGAAAAAGAAGAAGAATATGAAGGTCCACCATGGCCACTTTCTCGCAACTTCATTGATTCTATAGGAGTAGATATAAAAAATGTGGATTTCATAAAAAAACAACTTCCCAATGATGATCCGGATGTGATTAGATATCGTTCAGTTTGGGAAAGAGAAACTTGAATTCATCGCCTTTAATCAAATGTTAGTTACTTCCCATAAAAGGAATCAATGTACTTGCAAGAGATTCAAGATTACGACTCTGTATCCAAATTTTACCAATACCGGAAAATCTCAGAATTAACCCTTCTCCTCCTAGCATAGTAGTTTTCCATCCTCCAGATTTATCGACTGTATAATTGACTCCTTCGCTATATGCTACAAGATGTCCATTATCAACAACAATTGGTGAATCAGGAGTTATTTCAATTTCTTTTATTGCTCCATAAGC
>QQRX01000057.1:0-504 GCA_003602595.1 Candidatus Poseidoniales archaeon
TGAAGTGAAAGCGCGTTTTCAAGTGGTATTTGGATAGTTATTGGAGTCAATGGCAAAAAGGCATAATCTTGAATCAAAGGCCAAACTAAAGTTGCTCCACCATGTATCGTCTTTGAAGCTCTACCTTTTTCTGTTCGTCCGTAAACTACCATTACTTTATCTGGCGGACATCTTTTATATCTCTGTGCAAAGAACATTATGGTAGCCGCAAAAACTAATATCATCGCAAAAAGCATGATTATCAGTAATGCTCCCCCACCATCATTACTATCTTCCTGCATTGCTTCAAATACTACCATCTTCAATATCTCCGATACCCATGAGAGAGTATTCAGTCATGAATGCTTCGCCGTACTGGTACAAAATATGGAAGGAAAATTAAATCCTTTCTACTATTAAAACACCGGCTACAACTTCTTTTACTTGTATCATTACACCTGTCTCAATTGTCGTTTTATTGAAAGAACGTGCCGGATAAGTTCGCATAGTTCCGCCAACATTAAC
>QQRX01000057.1:649-4636 GCA_003602595.1 Candidatus Poseidoniales archaeon
CCGGTCATTCCTCCAACAATGATTGCAATTGCATTACTTCCGTCTGATTTTAAAACAAATAAACCACCAAGACCAAAGAACATCAAAAACGCCATTATACCTTGAAATGTTAAAGCTTTGAATGAAGCATCCGCACCAATTGCATCTATATCCGTACCGAACACTCCATCAAAGATATCGGCAGTTATTCCTCCAATCATTACTAATGCAAACCAAAACAAAAAAAGTCCACCACCAATCACGGCTGAACCTGCAAATATTAACTCCAGTAGGCTTGGAGACTCTAAACCAAGAAAGCTAAAAATCATTTCATCTAATAAACCCATTACTACATGTCTAAATGTACTTACCATTTGACATATTCGGATAAATTAGTAAAAAAATAGGAAATAATCTTATTTTAACCACTCTGCCAAAAGACGATCAAGATTCAATACAGGACCTAATAGTAAACCGGTAAAACCAAAAGCCAAAATTGTAGCATTATCTGAACTGATGAAACTTGAAAATAGAGTATATGATAATAGTAAAATTAATACAAGTATGATTGGGATTGTTACTCTCCTTAAGAATAATTGATAACCCCCTAGTAACTCATACGCTGGATTATTAACTACCTTATCAACAATACTCTCCGGTGGAGATTTATCCAACAAAATTCCTCCTTTAAAGAGTTGCTAACCATACTATGGCCGCAAAAAATGTCATTGTTGCAGGTATTGCAATACCTAAGCCCTTTTTNACATTAGAATCTCCATCAGTAATTGTTAAACTTCCATTTTCATCTCTAGTGAGTTCGCTTTTTTCGAATTTGGAATAAGCATCAGAAAACTCTTGAGAATGTTTAGCAAAAAATAATAACACATAAAGCCCGACAACAAGAGAGCTGCCTCCTGTGATGTTTAGCATTAATTCAACAAATTCTAAAATACCCCCTTCTGCTTTATTGGCTATGATTAGTTGAGCGAAACCAATTATGAACCAGAGCATTGAGTCGGACCTTGCCATGGATAGACACGGAAGGGATTGATTAATGAATTTGTACCCGTAAATTCATCAGAATCATATCAGACTACTAGGTTTTTCATTCCAGATAACCCAAGTACCCTTTCCCGATGCTATTACTTTCCCATCATAATCCGTTAAAATTCCTTCACAATGTGCCATGTTTTTTCCACGTCTTATTACTTTACCATGTGCTATCAAATCTGTTCCCGAATATGCAGGATTGATATAAGAAATATCTAATTGTACGGTGGCGCACCATTCTTCTTTCTCAATCATTGAGACTAAAGCTCCTCCTAAAGCAGAATCCAACATAGTTGCATGGAGTCCTCCATGAGCAACTCCACCTGCGTTAAGATGGGAGTCTGAAACTCTTGCAGATACTTTACAATTACCATTTCCAAATGAATCCAATTTTATTCCAATTAACTTTGCTAATCCCGATAATTTAGGTATTTTGTCTCGTTCGTCCATTTCTAACCCTCCTAATAACTTCCCTTAGTAGACTCACCAGTTTGTACTCTCCATAATCTTGAATATAATCCATTATTTGAGATTAAATCTTCATGAGTACCAGCCTCGGAAACTTTACCATTTTCCAATACCACTATAAGATCTGCAGAACGAACGGTAGAAAGGCGATGAGCGATTATTAGCGTAGTTCTATTTTCTGATATCTTGGTTATTGAACGTTGTAAAGCTGCTTCAGTTTCATTATCTACATTACTGGTAGCTTCATCTAAAATTAGAACTGGAGCATCTTTCAAGACGGCTCTAGCGATAGCTAGTCTCTGACGCTGACCACCTGATAGTTTATGGCCATCTTCTCCAATATTAGTATCCCACTTATTAGGTAAATCTTCTATGAAACCTAAGGCTTCACCTATCTTTGCTGCTTCTAAAATCTCTTCTTCAGATGCATTTGGATTGCCATACAGAATATTTTCACGTACAGAGCCTGGGAATAAAGTGGTATTTTGACTAACAAGGCTGATAGATCTTCTTAACGATTTTAGAGTTACATCATTGATATTATGCCCATCTATGGATATATTCCCAGATTGTAATTCATGGAATCTAAGTAATAATCTGATCAAAGTAGTTTTTCCTGAGCCAGTAGCGCCAACTAATCCTACTGTTGAACCAGCAGGTATTGATAATTGAAAATTATTCAAAACAACTTCTCTACCTGGATATGTGAAACTTAGATCATTAAAAACAATACTGCCGGAAATATTTGAAAGTTTTAAATCTCCTTCAATTATACCTACTTCTGTGTCCAAGAGATCCAGTACTCTAGTAGTAGAAGCCATTGCCCTTTGGTACAAATCAAATGTTTGTCCAAGTCTTGTTAATGGCCATAAAAGTCGTTGAGTGATGAAAACAATAATTGAGTATGCGCCTATACTTAGTTCTCCTTCTAGCGCCATCCATCCTCCAACCAACATATTTGCTGTAAAAGCGAATAAAATAGCCATTCTTATCAATGGAACAAATGAGGCTGAAAGTTTTATTGCATTTCTATTGGCATCTCTGTAAAGCATAGAGGCTTGTGATACTCTCTCTATTTCTCTATCCTCAGCTGTAAAAGATTTGATAGTGGTAATTCCTTGAAGATTATTATTCAAAGTTGAATTTAAATCGGCAACTTCTTTACGAACATTTGCATACCTAATGCCAATCTTTCTTTGAAAGATAAAAGAACCGGCAACAATTATAGGCACGGGTAAAATTGCCCAAATGGCTACTTCTGGTGCTAAAAAAAGCATAATTCCCCCCACTACAATTACCGTAGTTCCAACTTGAAACAAGTCATTAGCACCCTGATCAAGGAATCTCTCTAATTGATTTACATCATCATTCATTATAGCCATTAATCCGCCTGTAGTTTGTTCGGAAAACCATTGCATCTCTAAATTTTGAATATGTGAATAGGCATCCATCCTCAAATCATGTTGCGCAGTTTGTGCCAAATTCCTCCATAATACATCATAAAAATATTGAAAAAGAGACTCTAGTATCCAGATAATTGCAGTAATTACAGTCAATAGTAAAAACTGATCTTTTGGATCAGGATACCATTCTGCTAGAAATGATTCTTCTTTTAAGGCGACTACATCAATGGCTATTCCTATCAAAAGTGGAGGAGCAAGATCCCAGATTTTATTCAGTATTGAGCAAATTGATGCCAATAATACTGTAATTCTATGTTGTTTTAAATGTGATAAAAGTCGTAACATAGGATGTTGGGTATTACGCACATAAACCCCTAGACTATCGGGTGTTTCAATGTAAGCATCATATGCGCCAAGCTACATAACTTCTTTCTGGCATTTCATAGTTATTCGCATAAGGCCAATCAAGCATCTGCGCCAAGAAAGTCAGTATGGTTAGATTAGTGAAATTTGTTGCTTCATCAATAGAAAGATTTCCTACACATCCTCTTATGGCGCATCCCAATGGAACGTAATGATAATGTCCAGCGTCTATAAGTAATGCAGAGTGTATTACGTTCTCTCCCAACAACTCTTGTGTTTTATTTACTTCAGATAATGAAACCGTTTCATCGATATCACTAGCGATAATAAGAATATCAGAAACAACAGAAGAAATTCCTGCCCCCAACAAAGAGCCATTCCAAGGGGCTAATAAGATAGTAGCCCATACTCTATCATCCTGCATCTTGATAACACTTTCATTAGGATTTTGATCTTGCCATAACTCAATTATTTCACAAGAACTTCCTATATTTATCTCATCTAAACCTCCAGAAGAAGTGTCATTACAATCATCTTGTAAATCGGATAAAAATATTTCAGCACCTGAAATCATCATGGAAGTAAATCCGCCTGTTGATTGACCAGACATTGCGTAGCCATCATCAGGATTTATACATCCATTAAGATATCCTCGGTTCTGACTTTTTTGAGAAAGCCAATCAAAGGATTCCATGATATCTACAGGTCTTGCAAGCATCATCTC
>QQRX01000058.1 GCA_003602595.1 Candidatus Poseidoniales archaeon
CATGTCTTTGCTGGTACTATGTCTGCGCGAATACTACGTTCTTCAAACAGAGCAGTTACTTTTTCTAATTCTCCAGAAGTATCTCCTCTTGCTTCAAGACAGAGTTTGAGCCCCAGTAGTCCCCACATGTTATCTTTCCAAAGATCGATATCGGCACGATATACCTCTTCTGCTTCCTCTACTTCTCCTTGCTCTAGAAGTAAAGCTCCTAGGATATGCCTAACTGGTTGCATTTGCCCCCATGGTTCATTATATGCAAGATTTAGAGAAAGATCTACTCCTCTGCGTAGATGATTGAATGCTTCAGTAAAGTCAGCCTCTTGACCATTTTGTTTTGCTAAGAATTGTCTACGATATTCTATTTCTCCGTCAAGTATAGCATCATTTACCAAAAGAATGCAAGGTCCATCACTAGGATCTTGATACATCAAGTTGTTATGCAAAACTCGTCCTGCTAGAGCTGGATTTTGCAATGCTTCTTTGAATAGAACTTGTTCTGCTTCTGCTTCTGAAACCATTCCTTTGGAGGCATAAGCCACACCTCTCGCATAATGCTGTGTTGCAATTGCAGCAGGAAATACATCCTTATCTGTATGAAGTGGTTCGTTGAGTATTTCATCCCATTTTCCAAATCTAATTAGAACATGCCATGGCATTGTAACATAGGATTCCAAAAATATTGCGCCCATTGGAATTATTCCGGCCAACATGAACTGTACTCCTGAATCAGCATCTCCTGCTGGAAGTGTGCTCACCGCTTTTCTTGCATATTTTAGAGCAGTTTCGTATTGACCATCAAACATTGCACACCATACTACAAAGTGATGATTGTGCATTCTATAAAATTTATAAAATTGTGATTCATTACCTGTAATTTCGACATATCTATCATCTGCTTCTACAGCTGCTATATTGCAGTCCATTGCCTCTTTCCATTGTCCAACCCAAGCATCAATGTGGGATGGCATATGAACCAAGTGACCCAGTCCTGGCATCAGTGTACGTAGGACATCTGCAGCCGGTAGTGCTCTTTCAGGGAATGGAGATAATTCCAATGCATGACAATATAGATGGCAGAGCGCTGGATGTCGTTTTGCTTCATCACTACTTTCGAAAGCATCTTCAAGAACTTTTACTAGGAGTAAGGTATTATCATCTGCGGGAGTAATTTCTCCCGTTGATGTATTTTTATCCCATAGTTGCCATGCTTTTAGATTCATCAAAGCCTCCACATAGATTGCAGTAACATCTAAATTTCCTCTATATTTTTCATACAGGGGAGCCATAGCATCTGCAAATGCAATATTTAATTCAGGGCTGTTGCCCATATTGAGGACTGATGGATCTGCTGCATCACGGGCTTCTTCGGAATGCCTCTCAGATAACGCATCGATCAAATCTTTTTCAAGTTCCGTACATCCATCTTTTAGAGTAATTGCCTTTTGAATTGGATCATATCCTGAACCTAGCCCTGGAGTCCAGTTGTAGTTTGAGGAAACACAATATGCAATTCCCCACCATGCCATAGCACAATCAGGATCTAATTCAGCACATTTTGTGAAGCATGCAATTGCTTCTTCATGATTATAATTTAACATATGTCCGTGTGCAAGAACATACATTTTTCTCGCTTCGTCATTTGCACAAGTTATTGTAGTTGCAAATGAATAATTTTCTGCCGTTCCAAAGTCATAGTCGCTAGGTTCCAAACTCATAATTTTCATGGGAAAATGATTGTTACTTAAGAGTTGACCTATATGTTTTATTAATGATGATTTTCTTAAAAAAAATAATTATATTACCTAACTAAAATAAGTAATATCTATTCCAACAGTCTATATGGAACTGGAATCTAGAATTTCAAATGTGTTAGTTGGAATAATTTTAGCCTCAATAATTATTACTCCAATTACAGGGGAATTTATTCAATCAGACTCAGATAGCAAAAGTGTTAAAGTAGATTCATCAATTGATTGTAGTCAAGAAAATAATACACCGAATAATGAAATATATGTAGATAATCAATTAGGGCTCGACTCAAACTCTGGAACGAAAAATTGTCCATATGGTACTGTAAATCATGCCATCAGTATGGCCAACAATGGCGATATCATTCAAATAAATGAAGGCGTTTATCATGAAAATATCGTAATTCAAAATTTTGAAAATTTAACAATCAAATCTTCAGAAGGTGAAAGGGTTGTTTTTGATGGAACAATTAGTATTACGGGAGATTTAAATTCCGAATGGACTTTGGATTCTAATAGTATATACCAAGTAGATTTGGGAATTGATGCTTGGCAAGTGTTTCTAGATTATGAAGAACAAATTCCGGCAAGATGGCCAAATGCAAATTTCAGTGATTACAGTGTACTAAATCTAACGCATAATTGGGCTCATGGCACAATAGGTTCTACGGGTAATTATGTAAATGGAGAATTACAAGATGCGGGAGGAGTAGAAGGCTCTTATGTTGGATTGAATGATAGTGGAATAGATCCAGTTGGTGCAATAGCAATATTAAATGTTGGATCTTTCAAGACATATAGCAGGACTATTCAAACATTTAATTCATCATCTTCAACATTCACATATGAAGAAGTCCCAACTTGGAGAGATAAGCATCATAATTATTTTCTTGAAGGAAAAAAAGAGTTGATTGATACACCTAATGAATGGTGGTTTGATCCTACAGAAAAAACCATTTACATGATGTTCGAAGATGGAATAAATCCAAATGAATTAGATATTCGTGTCAAAACACAAGCTTATGCATTCGATATTTCAAATAGTAACAATATTTCAATCCAAAATTTAGATTTTTTTTCTACAACTTACAAGATTTATGATTGTGATGGATGTTCGGTAATAAATACAGAATTGATGTACCCAAGTACTTCAAAGAGAAGTCTAGGAATCGCTGGAGAGNCAACAGACGAACGTTGGGTGACAAGAATGGATAGATGTACTAATTGTCTAGTCGATAATTCCTCTTTTGCTCACACTGATGGATCTGCTATTGAATTCCATGGATCTGATTCGAAATCATATAACAATATAATTAATAATTCAAATTTTGAATTTATTGATTGGTCTTCGTCAGATTTACCTGGATTGATGGTAACTGTTTATGCTGGAGGAGTAAATAATTCTTTTACAAATAACACTGTTCATCGTGTAGGAGCTTCATCCACATTAAGTATCGGGGATTCTCCCAGAATTTTTTATAATGATATTTCTAATACTGGACATATCCAGAGTGATGGTGCAGTTGTTCAGTTGATGATGAATGAACAATCAGGTTCTGAAATTGCATATAATTGGATTCATGATACGCCCAAATATGGGATTCGAATGGATGGCCCTATGGGCGGCACAAATACCGGCCGTAATGCTACTGTACATCATAATGTGCTATGGAATGTCAAATCAGGGATAATGGCTAAAGGAGATTATCACGAAATACATAATAATACAGTTTTTGGAAGTGATTTAGGATTTGGGAAAAATCAAATAATAATTTTATATGAAAATAATCATGGAAATGAAAATTCTACAACTGCATTTAATGCTGCTGACAAAATATCAGCTCATCGTTCAAAATCGTATTCAAGTGACCCAGTTCCTGGAATTTATTCAAATAATTTCAATGGTTATTTAGATACTGAAATATCGGTTTATGACATGCTCCGTTCTCCCGAAAATTATGATTTTAGGCCAATAATGAATTCACTATTGGACAATTTAAGTGCAGGAGCATATGATTCTT
>QQRX01000059.1 GCA_003602595.1 Candidatus Poseidoniales archaeon
GAACAAATACATGGTGCTTCGATGCATACTCAGATGAGAAATTTAAGAAGTAGAACTGTAGAATTTATCTCTTAATTTTAATAATTTTATATTTTTCTATGGACGTACCTTCCCGTCGCCCTTAAATGGAATTGGTTGGACGCTTGGCCGATTTGAGGGAGAACGATGAGTGTCGAAAATTCCAAAGTTAGTAAATTCGAAGAGAAAGTCCAGGACGTTCAAGACGATATTGAAAGCCGAGTTAGAAGTTTACAAACAGGGTCATATGCAAGAATTTTGAAGATGGCACGTAAACCAACAAAGGCTCAATTTAGACAAACTATGATAGTTTGTGGCATAGGTATGTTCATATTAGGATTATTTGGTTTCGTTGTACAAGCTATGATGAACAATGTTTTCCCAGCATTTTTTGATTGGTTAACGGGAGCATGAGGTGTAAAATATGTCTGAATCATTTACAGTTTATCTAAGAAATGAAGAAAAAGTACTCTTAATGCAAAGAGCCGACGGAGTTTCTGACTTCCCTGGTGCATGGGATGGGATTTATGGACTAGGAAATCCAGACGATCTTGAAATTGTAGCAAAGAGAGTTGAAGAGTGTACTGGTATTTCACAAGAAAATTTTGAATTTGTTCGTACTGGCGAAGCACGTGGATTAGAATATGGAAATAGACTAGTAGATGTTACTCCAATACTTTGTGTTTGTAATATCAAAGAGGTTATGCCTAGTACATTATACAAAAATAGTGAATGGGTAGATCCTGGAAGAATTAAAGAAAAAGAATATTCAACTCCGAAATTAACTGAAATGTATGGAGATGTGGCATCATATCTTTACATCTTAAAAACTTCAATAGGTCAAGAACAAAATGTTGCTAAAGAAATCAGAGCAAGACTTTCGGGAACTGGGTCTCTGCAAGACATTCAAGATGAAATATTTGGTGTACTAAATCCACATTTCATGAGAGGTTATATTTTCGTTGAAGCATCTGCTTTGCATCATGTTGAAAAATTAATTGGCAGAGTAGGGATAGGGGTTACACCTCTAAAGAATTGTAGAAAGGTTTTGCCAGGAGAATCGCCACTTGAAGATGTATTACCTTACTTAGAGCCTAAGGCTGCTACATCTGGAATAGAAGAAGGTAGTCTTTGTGAAATTGTTGGAGGTGCATTTAGGGGTCAAAATGCACGTGTAATTCGTGTTACTGAATCAAAAGAAGAAGTTACAGTTGAATTATTCGAAGCTGCTGTACCTGTTGCACTAACAGTACGGGCAGATCAAGTTAGAGTAACACAAAGGGTCGAATAAACGAGGAATCGAATAAATTGGTCTTTACATCAATATCAAATAGGGTAAGTAGGTCGGCGAGACACAAATACAGGAGGTTGCACGGATGTCAGCAAGGAATGAAACACCGCACATGGTGAGTCAAACACTTGGTGTGAAGAAGTGTAATGGATCTTGGGATGATGCTACTGAGAACTTGACAATGGATCAAGTTAAACAGATAGCAGAGAAGCAAAAAGATCGTTTGACTGGTTCTACTCTTTACGCAAGATGTCGTGAAGTAATGGGCACATGTGTATCTATGAGAGTTAGTATAGAAGGAATGCGACCAAAAGAAGCATTAAATGCAATGAGTGAGGGGAGATTTAGCGAGCATTTTAGTTGAAAAGAACACGAATTGCGGTAGAGGGAAACCTCGTTGACCGCGGAGGTGAAATAATGGAAAATAATTTACAAACAGCAATCCAAAAAGCACTTGAAGATGCTCCAGAACGAAATTTCGTAGAATCACTTGAAATGTCGTTTACTTTGAAAGACATTGATCTGAAGAATCCATCAAACAGAATACAAGAAGAAGTTAGACTTCCTTCAGGAAGAGGCAAGGAACCAAAGATTGCAATGTTTGCTGGTGGAGAAATGGCAGCTAAAGCTAGAGCCGCCGGACTGGAAATTATTGATCCATCAACAATTGAAGATTTGGGCGGAAAACGTCAAGCGGCTAGAAAAATGGCTAATAGATATGATTTCTTCCTATCAGAAATACCACATATGGGTTCTGTAGGTAGATTCCTAGGTGTAGTCCTAGGTCCTCGTGGAAAGATGCCTCGACCTGTACCTCCTCCAGTAGATCCTGCTATGATAGCAGGAGGGTTGAAGGATACTGCAATAGTTCGTTCTAGAGATAAAATAACATTTCACACTGCCATAGGCACTCGAACTCAATCAAATGAAGAGTTGACGGCCAATGCTCTAGCAATATGGAAAAGAGTGATTGGAAGATTAGATCGTGGAGACAAAAACATCAGATCTTGTTACATTAAAACTTCTATGGGCCCTGCAATAAAAGTGGAGGTTGCTAATTCATGATTCCTAAAGTAGCATCTTGGAAAGAAGGGCGCGTTGCCGAACTTAAAGAAATTATCAGCAGTCCAGGTGTAGTTGGAATTATAGATATTGGAGGAGTTCCTGCAAAGAATATGTTAGATATGAGAAGTTCACTAAAAGGTATAGTTAACATGACAATGGCAAAAAAGACATTGATGAGGCTTGCTTGGAAAGAAGCTGGCCGTTCTACAGAAGAGTTGGAAGTTCTGTTCGAAGGCGCTGCTCAACCTTGTATAGTACACAGTGATTCTCTAAATGCATATCAATTGTTTGATGAGTTAAAGAAAACACGTCAAGGTCGTGCTGCAAAAGAAGGTGAATTAGCACCTACAGATATTATTGTTCCAGCCGGACCTACAGAATTCGCACCAGGTCCTTTAGTAGGAGAATTTAATGCTGTAGGAATTCCAGCAAAAATTGACAAAGGTAAGATAGCAATACAAAAAGAAACTAAAGTTGTATCAGCTGGAGAGCCTATGTCTGCTGATTTGGGTATGATGTTGGCAAAACTTGGGATAAATCCTATCGAAATTGGTTTAATTTTGATTGGAGCTATTGAAGAAGGATTACTATTACCTGCAGATGATTTAGATCTAGACTTAGACGGTCTGAAAGATGATATTGCTGTAGCAACCTCACGTGCATTCAATTTGGCTTGTAATGCACATTGGTTCTCTACAGCAACCACTCCAGTATTACTAGCTAAAGCTAGCAGTGAATCATTGGCAGTAGCAGTTGAGGCTGGTATTGTAAATGATAAGACTGCAGAACTATTTGTAATGCGTGCTAATGCGCGTATGATGGCTCTTGCAAGCCAATTAGATTCCTCAGCACTTGATGAAGAATTAACGGCAGTACTAGGTGCTGCTTCAAGTGCTGTTGTCGTGGCCTCTGAAACGACTAAATCAGATGCAGGAACTCCTGCTGCTGAAGAGGAAGAGGAGGAAGAGGAGGAAACTGGGTTCGGTGGACTTGGTGACCTCTTCGGTTAAATAAAAGGTGAAAAAAATGGAATATGTATATGCTGCAATGTTACTGCACTCTGCTGAAAAGGAAATTGACGAAAAAAGTGTTAGCGGAGTGTTAACTGCTGCTGGCGTGGATGCTGACAAAGGTCGTGTAAAGGCTTTAGTTGCATCTCTTGGATCTGTTGATATCGGTGAAGCTATGGCTACTGCCATAGCTGCACCTGCTGCTTCTGCTGCTGCACCTGCTGCCTCTGGTGGCGGAGATGCTGCTACTGAAGCTCCTGCCGCAGCTGCAGAAGAAGAACCTGAGGAAGAAACCGGTGGTTTCGAAGGTCTCGGTTCTCTCTTCGGATAAGTAAAAGCGATAATTAACAATACGCGAAGACGCTATGGGCGAGAGCCTAGAGGGATTCTGTATGATGTCGAGCCGATTAGTCGAAATACCTGTCAGTGTAACACCTACTGATACAATAAGAGCAATTAGAGAAATCGGCGAACATAATAATTGGGAAATGCGTAGGATTGAAGAATCAAAAATAGTTAGCAGATGGGCAATAGTAATGCCGATAAGTAAAATGGCAAAGGTATTAGGAATAGTTATTGAAGATGGTGAAGCAAAAGGTCTTGCTATGAGAGTGTGGTCTCATACTCCTGGTTCAGCTGGAAAAATAACAAAGGTTTCTTTTGAAGTACCAATTGAAATTGAGGGAGAAATATGGATTAATATACTCAATCAATGGGTTTCAAAATTTAATCGGTGTCCTTGGAAATGGAGTTTTGGAGAAAGATCTATGATTGGATATTTTCAGCCAGAGTTTTACAAATCTAAATCTCAATTGAAGAAAGAAGGAGTAGATATTACAAAATGGACTAAAGAGTCTGATTTTTGATAATTTTTACACTGTCAATAGAGGAATTGAAATGCGAATGGCGTAACCGGTCAGTGTAGTACAATGGACTTTGAAGATTTGGTAAATACTTCTCGTAAGAGAACTATGCTGATGTGGAGTGTCATTTTCATGATTGCCTTCCCATCCTATTTTGCTGTAATGCCATCATTAATTGATAGTGAGATGGCTGGGGGAACAAATGGGATAAAAGGAGAATGGATGATATCATTCGAAGAGACGACAGAGACGTTGTCTGAAACAATTAATCTAGCAGATGAAGAAGCATATGATACATTCTTCGACATTGTAAGTGAAATTAATATCGGTTATGTAGAGTTAACAGTTACTTGCATGGATAATGATGACCCTGGGCCAGGATTTACTGATGGAATGGACGTGATTAGTGATTTAAATGGAGTTGAAGGAGATTTTGAAGAACGGGATGAGCAAGGATCATGTAATGGGGGCGGTAATTCCGGAGTAAACATCAGATGGGATGTAACTGCAAATTACACAGGAGAAAATATTACACAGAGTGAAACTACTGAACAAGAAATACGTAATAAATGGACAGATAATGGCTTTGGCAGAGGCACTTGGTCTGCGACATTAACTGCTGACATTAGTTCACCGCCCGCACCAATAGTTGGAGATATTGTAGACTCTGATGAAGATTATGATATTACATGGACAGTAGTATCATACATAGTAACAATAAATCCGGTAATTGAGATATGAATTAAAAGATTATATATCACAGTATTTTCTCCAAATATGAATAAATAAATCTGCAACTTTATGTTGATTGTGGAGGATAAAATAATCTAGGTTTTCTTTTGAAAACCATTCTCCCGTTTCTATTTCTGATAAATTAGGACTTAGTAATTGATCAGTTTCTAAATGATAAACCCAACTAAATTCATTTGCAGTTAATTTAGAAGGTTTTAATTTGAATAATTTTTTCGGTACATAATTTATTTTTACTCCAACTTCTTCTTCAATTTCCCTGATACAAGCAGCATCATAAGACTCATTTGCATCGACGTGCCCGGAAACAGAAGAAGCCCAAAGACCAGGGCTCTCTTGCTTTAGTAAACCTCTTTTTTGAAGAAAAATTTCCCCATTTGAATTAAAAATCAAAACATGAATTGAACGATGAAATAAATTTTGAGAATGTATCTCATCACGTCTCATTTGTCCAATTACCAAATCTTCTTCATTGACAACAGACAAGATTTCAGCATCCTCCAAATCTCTGCTCATGGAAATATTAGAAGTATCATAGATTAAATAATATCCGGCAATAATTTGAAATTAGACTCAATATCTCGAATACTGTGGGCAAGAGGAAATGTGCTGCAGTAAATTGTAATGCATTAGAATTTAGAAGTGTTGGATATTGCAATAGACACAAAAATTTTTATCCTCCATTGGAAGTAATAATTACTAAGAAAAGTTCGATTATACATTCAAATGATTCAGATATTAGATATGATATTGATGGAAATAAGAATAGAATAAATTCGAAAAGAATAGATAAATTATTACTTCTACTCAAGTCTGCAAAGCGTTATTGGGTAGTAGATTTAGGTAAAGATGAAGATGAATTCGTACAATATGCAGTTATCAAAGGTGAATTGGAACATTGGGATGATAGTAAAAAGATTGAGAGTAAAAAAATGAAAATGGAAGAAGCATTTGAAATTTTAGAATCTAAGTTATTGGGTAATTTCACGGAAAGTACAAAATGGTGGGATGATGAAGAGGATTTAGAAAAAAAAGGTGGGATATCACAGTCATTAGGAATAATATCACTTGTTATATTCGTAGTATTAGTTTTATTAGTTGGAAATGATGATAGTTTTCTATGGTTTCTCGGTAAACTTGGTGGAGACGCAATTTGTGGATTAATAATTTTGGGAGGAGGAGCATTAACTTCACTTAATAGGTCAAGTTCTGGTAAATTTAAAAAATAGAGAAATTAATTTTTTGCATGTATTCTAATTATATCTCCATTTTTTATTTCATAATCTGCTCCTATTATTCTTGAAGAGCGAGCATCAACTGCTCGAATGAATCCATCTCCAAGATCAGAATGAACTGCATATGCTAGGCCTTTTGCGGTAGTTCCCTCAGGAACTAATATTACATCTGGGAGGATGTTACCGTCTCCATCAACCCAATGTGATTCATCTTGAACAGGGTATGCAACTTTACGATTAAGAATTCCAAAAACCACTTCTGATAATAATCCAATTAATCCTCTTCCTTCCCAAGAATTTAGAGTCTTACTAATTGATAATAGTCCTTTTCTTTGTGGTTCGGATAATTTTTCTTCTCCAGATTTAGTTATTTCAAAATTTGACTCCCCGGGAATATGGCTTATCAAACCTGAACGAGAAGCTCTTCTTAAGGCCAATTCAGCCTCTGCACTAGTTGGGACAACTATGCCTCCATTTGCTTTTACTACTTCTTCTAATTCTAACCAAGATTCTTTAGATGCTGAATCGGCTTTGTTTGCTGCAATAGAAATAGGAAAAAGTTCTGACCTAATTGCTGAAGCGATAGTCATCAATTCCTCTGCTCCCCATTCCCAAGGAACTCTGGTATGTTGAAATTTTTCTTTGAGAGCTGTCAGACCTGATGAAATATGTACTTCTTTAGCTCCTATACCTGATAATTGATCTAAAAGGTAGAGAGAGATTGCCTTTTCTCCTTCAGATTGTACTCTCCTTGCACCACGTTGCCAACCTGAACTAATTATTCCAGTTATCCAAGCATCCAATTCTTTTAGTAAAAAATGATATTCTTCCAAGGGTGTTGACCCTCCTTTACCGATTGGATTACCTTCAATATCTGTTGAGCCTGAAGTATCTACAATTTGTATTAATGCATCACACCTAGCTAAATCTGAAAGGAATTGGTTTCCTCTCCCTCTTCCTTCGTGTGCACCGGGTACAAGCCCTGCAACATCAATCAGTGTGATTGGAACTAATCTAGTGAAGCCGATACATGAACCAGAATTAGGAGAACAAATACTTCCTTTTCTTTCATCATTATTTCCAATATCTAGTTTTCCTTCTTTTTCTTTTTTTAATCTCAACTCAGAACATGCACAACTATCAAGCAAGGGCAACCAAGCTATTCCGACATTTGGATCGATAGTAGTAAAAGGATAATTTGCTATTTCTACTGGCTTTTCAGTTAAGGCAGAGAAGGTTGTAGATTTACCAACATTCGGCTTTCCAACTAATCCAATGCGCATAATATGACCGTAAAATAGAAATCATTCTTCTTCAGTGTGAAGCGGAGTGGGATTTCCAGATTCATTACTTTCGAATGTAGGTACTACTTCAGTATCCAATACCGCTCCACTTGCTAAAATCTTACGAATAGATGTTGTTGAAGTCAGCGGATATGAAGTTGGAGCAAATGTTGTTTCAGATATACTTACTTGAGAATTTACCTTATCTCCTCTATATAATCCACTTACAATATTGGTAGCATGGAATATTGCCCCCAAAACAGTACCATAGAAAATTACTGAACCAGCTTTCCTCATAGTGTGAGAAAGGGTACTGGGATCTTCTACAAGGGCTTCTGCCAATGCAAGGTCTGTTATATCTGATATTAATGTAAGGACTAATCCTAGTACAGCCCCTCCAGATAACATCCAAAATGCCATTCTAGCTCTATTCTGTGAAAGTGGATATCTTCCACTAGCTGGAGGTAATACTTGTAATGCTGCACCCAAACTTAGTGGGATAAAAACAGTCCAAATAGTCATTAATTGAATTATATTAGAAATTCCAGTAAGTTCATTTACTTCACTTAGATAGTCGGTTTGGATAAATAAAGATCCAATGCCTAATGGAAGTAGCATCCAAGCACCAAAATTTATTTCTGGAATACCTGCTGAATCTGGATTTTCTACAAAGGTATCAGTACCACGAAGTGTGATTAATATATTTGATGATAACGCTATTATGGGAATTATGGCTAATGCCATTAAAAATGATCCAACTACATTATCTTGATTTGTAATAACTAATTCTGCTGTTGATAATCCAAGCATATCTACAGCCATTACTGGATGAACATCTCCCAGTGGATTAATTGTAAATAATGTTCCAAATATAACTACACCTGCGACGGTTCTTGACCATAATGCATTCCCAGATCCATAACTAGCTGAATAAAGTGATATCCCAGCTATTGATGAAAACCAAAATGTAGCACCAAACAGATGGTATGCCAACCATTGACCAATTCCTTCATCATATGCACCGCTAACGAATATGGATATGATAGCAATCGGTGTACCAATTAATCCAAAGATAATCAACCAACCTGGTGTTGCCAACGAGACCTCTGAATTTGCTTTAGTGAGCAATTGATTAGCTGTAACAGCAGTAGCAACAAGTAAGTTTACTGCTGTTCCAATTAAAATAACATCTAAACCAAAAATTTCACTACTTTGTGAGCCAATGATGAGAATAATTACTGATATTGTCCATAAAAAAGAAGTTAGTACAGCATTTTTCTCACTTGCTAAATCGACTTCTAATAATGAAGGGAGTATATGTAATCCTGAGCCAATAATGAACATTCCAACTGCTCCAAAAAGTGCAGCAAATTTACCTGCATAGAAAAGTTCTGATGAAAGAGCATTGTACCCCCAAGCTTCCAAACTATGAAGAGCAATTGGATCATGTCCAAGCCATAGTCCTATGAAAGTAAGAGTTGCAGAAATGAATAACCAAATCGTTCCTTGGATAATCCAAATCTTTGATCCAGAACCTGTTCTTCCTTCTACAAGATCTGCACCTGGCCCTAACGCCTTTTCGAGCATGAACATAGTCATACCACGTACAACTTCTCCCAATACACCAAGACCCCTTTGGATAGAGATATATGAAATAATAATGAGAGTCCAGAAAATAATTAAAGTTGATAATATTGTATCCATTTTAAAACCTCACTCAATAGTTGCCTCTGTAAGAATAGTGCCTAGAATAGCAAATGCACCAATCATGGCGCCTAATATGAAGAACCAAATTCCTGAATCAAATACACCCTCAAACATAGGCAGAAGAGAAGAAAGAACAGGTAGATCTTGTCCAGGATATAATATATTATATATTACTAAGAAAATTAGTGCCGCTACAAACCCAATTACCAAAATTACCCATGAAGAAGATGGTTCCTTCTCACCTTGCAGAAACTGACCTATTTTACCTGAACCGTCATTAGACATTGCGACACCACATACATCCCACCGTGTAGGACATGCTTGACCACTGAAGAT
>QQRX01000006.1 GCA_003602595.1 Candidatus Poseidoniales archaeon
TGATAAATCCTATCTCTAATTGAGGCTGCTCTTTCAAAATCCAATCTTTCAGCAGCTTGGTGCATTTCTTTTCTTAATTTTGTGATTACAATGTCTTGTCCAATTTCTATTTTATCAATTTTAGTACTGTCTTCGATCGAGCCATCTGGTTGTGAAATATTATCAAGAACCGAATCCGATGAATTCCATAATCCTGCACCAAGATTAAATTTTTTGGTTATTTTATCTACACCTTTCTTTCTTGATGTCTTTTTTACTAATCTCTTACCTCCTTTTTCTCCCTTTCCTGCTAACCCAGAAACTAAATCTTCAACTTCAATTCCCATAGTTGGTATATTTTTTGTAATTGTTTTTGGAATAATATTATTTTCTTCATTATATTTTATTTGTCGATTTCTTCTCGAAATAGTTTGATTAATCGCCGCTTTCATCGATGGAGAAATAGTATCTGCATATAGGATTACAAACCCATTTTCGTTTCTAGATGCTCTTCCAATTGTCTGCAGGAGCGATCTTTCATTTCTCAAGAAGCCCTGTTTATCTGCATCAAAAATTGCAACTAATGATACCTCTGGTATATCTAAACCTTCTCTTAGTAGATTAATTCCTACAATTACATCAATATGCCCAATCCTTAATGCCTTTATTATTTCTGTTCTTTCTAAAGTATCTATTTCACTGTGTAGATAATGTGCTTTGATGCCCATTTTTTGAAGATATTCTGAAACTTCCTCAGCAAATTTTATTGTTAAAACTGTAACCAAAACTCGCTCATTTGCCTTAATTCTATCATTAATTAAACTTAATAAATCTTGCACTTGTCCTTCTGTGGGTCTGACTTCTATTCTTGGATCTAATAATCCAGTAGGTCTTATTTCCATTTTGGCTATTTGTTCAACTTCTCCTAGTAGTTCTTCCATTGTTTGTTTTAACTTAGGTTTTTTTAGGTCTGCATTACCCCCTCCTCCTTTACTTCTCACATGTAGTAATCCATCTGGTATCGTCTGTTTGTTTACTTCTGCTAAATGCCTTAATTCTCTTTCTCCTGGCGTAGCACTCACATAGAGCATCTTTGGAATCAATTCTTGAAATTCTTTGATTTTAAGTGGCCTATTGTCGAATGCTGATGGTAGTCTAAAGCCGTGATCAATAAGATTTTTCTTTCTTGAAAAATCACCTCCAAACATACCTCCTACTTGTGGTAGTGTAACATGCGATTCATCCATAATTACTAGGTAGTTTTCTGTCCCTCCATGAAATTTTTCAGCATTTTTTGCGAAGAAATCCAAGAGACAGTATGCTCTTTGACCGGGCTTCCTCCCATCAAAATGGAGTGAATAATTTTCAACCCCCTTGCATGAACCGATTTCTGACAACATTTCTAAATCAAACAATGTGCGCTGTTCGATACGGTGGCTTTCTAATTCCATGTTTTTAGAATTGAAGTATTTTTTCCTATTTTCCATTTCTTCTTCAATATCCTTCAATGCTTCTGCAAATTTTTCTTCATCCGTCATGTAGAATTCTCTTGGATGAATCCATGCTTCTTCGATTTGATCTAATTTTTCCCATGATACAGATTCACAAACTTGTATACTATCTATTCCTTCCCAATTAAATTTAATACGTAATGGGTCATCTCTACTAGGCATCCAAATATCTAGTACTTCACCGCGTAATCTTATGTCCCCCCTCGTAATTTCACCCTTTACTCTCCGATACTGTAAGTCCACTAATTCATTTACTATTTCTCTAGGAGTACATATTTGTCCAACATGTAACCTTAGGTGATTTTGCTCAAATACTTCTGGTGGATTTAAACCATAAATTATCGACACAGATCCGACTGCAATTACGTCCGGTCTGGAAACAAGTGATGCTACTGTCGAAAATCTTTCTTGCTCAATTCTTTCATTCATCTGTAATTCCTTATCGATAAATAAATCTCTACCCGGAATATATGCTTCGGGTTGATAATAATCATAATAACTTACAAAATACTCAACTGCATTTTGAGGAAATAAATCTGACATCTCTTGCCATAGCTGTCTAGCTAGCGTTTTATTATGAGACAAAATAAGAGTCGGTATTTGTAATCTTTTGATTATATTTGCCATTGCAAATGTCTTACCAGAGCCCGTAACTCCTACTAAAATACATCTTTCTTTTCCAGAATCTATTTGTTTGACTAACATATCGATAGCTTGTTGTTGGTCCCCGGCCGTGCTATATTCTGAATCAAGAATGAACATATTAAACATCACTATTCCATTTTTCTACACTTGAAGGATCAGTCACCATTATCGCAGCCAGTAGAACCCATCCGGTTAGCATCGAAATACGAAACAAAGTCGTTTGGAAGTCAGCAAATCTATCTCTGTACAAGACGACTCCAATATTTAGTACACACATTACCCCTGCTGCAATCAGAAACCAGATATCATCTGCGGGATTAGAGATAGCGAAGCATGCAAACCAGAGAAGTGTCAGTTGTATCGATGTCCTAGTCGTCGCCTCCTCACCAAACTTGGAAGGAAATGAATGGATTCCATTTTTGATATCGCTTTCAATATCCATTCTAGCGTAGTTTATGTCAAAGGCGGCTATCCATAAGGCCACTCCCAGTGAGATGAAGAAGACTTCTGGATACCAGAATAATTCCCTGTGTCCACGGCTGAAGATGGCTTGTCCTCCCGTAATCGCCCCCCAACCATGCAAGTCAGCGGAGACAGCAACCCAAGCAGCCGCTGGAGCAAGTCCCAAGCAAATCCCCAACCAGAAGTGGCATAACCACGTGTAACGCTTGGTAAATGGATATATCAGGAATACAAGAACTGGCAGCCAAGACATTTTCAAGGCGACTTCATTGAGCTGCCAAGCACCTAAAAGCAGCATCCCAAGAAAGATTACTGAGAGGCACCATGCAGTCCTAATCGTCATGACTCCAGATGCGAGATGACGACTTTTAGTACGAGGATTAGACGCATCTATGTCTTTGTCAATTATTCTATTCAATGACATTGCCAATCCCCTCGCCCCCACCGCTGCAATTAGAATCCAAACAATGTCAACCCCGAATTTATCTGATGAGAGTTCAGTCCAAAACTGATTGTGGGCTAGGATGTAACCAATGAAAACAAATGGTAGTGAAAATAAGGTATGTTCAATTTTTACAAATTCAAGTATTTCTTTAAATCCCATCAATATCCCATTTCCTTCATGATTCTATCAACATTTTCAATTGTTTCTGGATTATGAAGTGTTACTGCTGGCCATCTTCTGACAGGAATCTTTCCTTTTTTCGAAGGTATAGGGGCAGTAGCATCCCATGCTAAGCGTTTTTTGTCGCTATCAAAGTGTACATCTCTCGATACATCAAATCTACAAAATAATTGCCACAATAGTTTTCTCTTCCAATCTTCAGATTTTAGATCTACATCATCATCGGTTATGAATAGCCATTTTAGATTATTCGCTCCTTCTAGATTCCAAATATCTTTACAAATTTTTGAAATTTTTTCTCTTTGTTGCCAAGCTAACTCTTCATTTTCTTCTTCCATACTTTCTTCTGGTTTCGGGCCACCCTCTATGTTAGTTGTTACGACCATCATATTAGGTCTTATCATTCTTGATTCGGTTACTCCTTCAACTGCTGAAGAAGATATTTCAATAGATTTAGATATATTTTTATTTGAATTTTTATTTTTTATTATTTCACTGCTTGTGGCATCGATAATTAATTTAGTATGTATGTTTTCTTCTGGAGAGGCATGTTCTAATGCATCGGCTACCATTCCTTCTAGAAATACCAAATCATTCGGAATATCCACATTATTTTCCAAAGCATCAAGCAAATAATCTAGATTTTTAACAGGGTGTTCTGCGTCAACGCAAATTATCACTTTTAGGAACATCATTTGACCTGCGCCTAATAAACCTAGAGCAGTTTTTCTTGCTTGTCTAGGATAACGCTGTTTCGAAGAAACGATAGCAAGATTATGGAAACCGGTTTCTAGTGGTAAAAATAAATCAATCACATCTCTATGTTGAAATTGAAGTACAGGCCTAAAAGCATCGCCTATTGCCTCTCCAAGATAACCATCTTCCATTGGAGGAACTCCAACAATGGTCATTGGAACAATAGGATCTTTTCTATGTGTGATTTTTGTAACATGCATAACTGGATACTGATCAGATAATGAATAATGGCCAAAATGATCCCCGAAGGGACCTTCGAGTCTAGTTTCTCCTGGAATTGTGTATCCTTCAATCACGAAATCACATTCTGCAGGAACCCATAAATCATTAGTCTTGCATTTGACAATCTTCAATCTTTTTTTACCTAGTAATCCAGCGAATTCATATTCTGATAAATTATCAGGTAATGGTGAAATAGCACTGAACATAACCTCAGGCGGTCCACCTAAACAAATTGCAACTGGCATTCTCTCTTCAGATTCTTCAGCATGATCTGCTCCATGTTTATGTGCTTGCCAGTGTAATCCGACTTCTTTTGGCCCGAAAACCTGACTTCTATACATTCCCATATTATGAATTCCAGTATTTGGGTCTTTAGTAACAACTAGTGGTAAAGTAATAAATGGCCCTCCATCTTGTGGCCATGTTGTCGGTATGGGTAATTTTGTCATATCTGGATTTTCTATTATTACTTGTTGGCATTTTCCTTTTTTTATTTTCTTTGGAGCCATAGACATCCCTTCCAAGGCTAAATTTATCCCTTTCCATGGTGCTCTGAGTATTGCACCAATATCTGGTTTCATTAATGCTACCATCCTATCTCCTATCTCTCTTGGTTTTGTAACTCCTAGCGCCATATTTGTTCTTTCTCTTGTACCGTATAAGTTCATTGCAAGTGGAAATCTACTAATGGTTCCATCTGCAAGTCTTGGTTGGTCAAATATCACTGCAGGACCTTCCTTTTTTACTAAATAGTCAGCAATACAACCCACTTCAAACTTCAAATCAATTGGGTCGCTTATTCTGAGAAGTTCACCTTTATCCTCTAATGCGCGGACATACTCAGTCAAATTACCCCACTTCATATGTCTTCGACTAACTCTAATAATCATGAAGGTTCGCTTTTCACCATGCACTTATGACCGAGAGATTCTTTGATACTAACCTTCTCGCGTTAACATGGTAGACGACAGTACGATGTACGATGTCTTAGTAATTGGTGCTGGGCCTGGTGGCGGAAATGCTGCATTACATAGTGCAAGAGCTGGCCTTTCTACAATCTTAATTGAAGATCATGATGAGATAGGTACTCCTGTTCATTGTGGAGAATGTATATCTGACGTTGCTTGTGCTAATCTAGAACTAGATCTCCCTCCTCATGTTATAAGTAAACGTGTGCATGGAATTCGTGTAATATTTCCAGATGGCACTGAAAAGAAATTAACAGAGGAAGGATATGTACTAGAAAAGCATTTATTTGAACGCTGGATATGTGAAGAAGCAGTTTCACAAGGAGCAGAATTATGCCTCGGCCACAAAGTAAATTCTATGGAAAAAATGTATGATGGAGGAAAATTTATTGGATGGAGATGCAATGGAAAAGGAGATAACTTCCCTATCGAAGC
The DNA here is from genome assembly GCA_003602595.1 of Candidatus Poseidoniales archaeon. Taxonomy (GTDB): domain Archaea; phylum Thermoplasmatota; class Poseidoniia; order Poseidoniales; family Thalassarchaeaceae; genus MGIIb-O3. The sequence continues at coordinate 5,604 of QQRX01000006.1, forward strand.
AAAAGTAGTTATTGATGCATCTGGGGTATCTGGAGTTTCTTCAAAAATATTAGATTTAAATCCTCGACCAAATGTTATTGCAGGTATGCAATATGAGATGTTAGAAGTCCCTACTGATGATTATCTTGATTTTTATATTTGGCCAAAATATGTCGAAAAAGGATATGTTTGGATGATTCCAAAAAGTGACGGAAGAGCTAATGTCGGATTAGTTACAGAAAATAAATCTCAAACAAAGAAATCACTTGATGATTTTATCAAAGATACCCACTTCAAAAATCTAGAACAGGTCTCTCCTTCTTGGAAAACAAAAGGAAATCCTGCTTTTGGAGGTACAATACCAATTTCTGGACCACATGAAAATACACATGCTGACGGCTTAATGTTGATAGGCGATGCAGCCGGCTTTACATCACCCCTTTTCGAGGGTGGTTCTCATCTTGCATTAAAATCTGCAGTATTTGCAGCACAAACAGCTGTAAAAGCAATCACATCTGGAAACCTGACTGCAGATTATTTAGCAGAATATGCCAGTTTATGGAAAAAAGAATTCCCTCCATATAACAAGATATTAAGTGGAAAAACAGCCCTTTTTAATCTATCAGATGACGACATGTCTGTCATGGCTCAGTGTTTTCCAGATGAGATGAGTAATATGGGGCCACATGGAAAATTATTGGTCTGTTTGAAAATACTAATACGTAGGCCAAAATTATATGTTAAACGTATAATTCCTGCTATGTTGTCATTCGGTTATTCCCGTGCTAAGTATTACGGCTGGTGATTCAATCTTTTCGCTAATGGGCCAGATTTCTATTTTTCTGGCAGCAGCCATATCTGCATTTAGCATATTCAATACTAAGAAAAATACATTAAAGCAAACTAATGTTATATTTTTATTTCAAATATTACCTTTTTTCTTATTAGTATATGCATTCTTATTTAATATCCAATCTTTGAGACTTGTTTCTGAATATGGAGGAGAAAACCTACCCACTTTCTATAGAATTTCAGCAGTATGGGGAGGGCGTGCTGGCCCATTATTACTTTGGGTATTTCTAATGTCTATGGTTACATGGTTGATATCAATATTTCATAAATATGATAATTTATTACTTCGCATTTTACATTCTTGGATTTTATATTTATTATTTATTTCTTGGTTATTAAATCCATTTTCCTCATATCAAGGAATTGATGGTGAGTTAAATCCATTACTACAAACTAATTTAATGGTTATTCATCCGCCGATAGTTTTTGCATATTACTCATTGTGTATCGCAGTTGCAAGTATTGCATTATCTGGAATAATTCAGAAAACACCTAATGATATTATTCATTCAAATTTAATTCCATGGGCACGTGCAGGATTTTTTGTAGGTACTCTTGGTATAGGGCTCGGAGGATTATGGGCTTACACAGTTCTTGATTGGGGCGGTTATTGGGCTTGGGATCCAGTAGAAACAGGTTCCTTACTTCCTTGGTTAACTCTACTACTGATAATTCATGCAAGAGCAAAAAAACATTCATCAGATACCATGTCTTCCTTGCCTGCATTAGCATTAATTACAGGGATGCTAACTTTACATGCAACTTTAGTTACGCGGGCAAATGGTGTTTGGTCGTCAGTACATGCATTTGTTGGAAATGAAGAATCAGTACTTTCTCAAGATCCATATCTCAGAATATTAAATATCTCAGATTTAAGTCCTATTGGCCTAGAAATCTTGGCTTATCTTGTTGCATTAGTATTTTTAGGCATATTTACAATTTTTCACTTCTACAGGGAACAGAAAAATATCCTATCCTCTGAGAATGATACTTCATTCTTCCAAGAAAATAATCTACTATCTTGGTCTCTTTTGATTACCTTTGTATTGGTTTCGATTAATATTGGCGCAAGTTCTGTTTTANTTGTTGGAACTTCTTTATTATTTTTAACTCTCAATTCCTCATCAAAGAAACCCGCTTTTCATTGGATTATCGCTGGAATTATATTGATGCTTTATTCAAATTGGTCTTGGTCTTCTAATACTTATCAAGCATTTTTTGGTATGATACCATTCCTAATCCCCTGGTTCTTATCAGATGAAGAAGATTTTTCAGTTTTATTAAGACCCTTCAAAAAAACATCAGAAAGAACAAGAATTGCAAGAACCATTCCTTGGTATGGTGGAGCAACTTTCCTATTATTAACCTGGATGCTTCTGACTGTTGAAATCGAAGGAAGTAATATTTTAGCACATGAATTTTATGGGGCTCCTCTGATTGCTTTGCTTGCATTAGGACTTACTTTGTATGCTTGGGGCAATTCTGTCAATTCTCGTAATGGAAATATTCTAATTGCTTCAACTCTTTTTCTTTCTATCTTTTTTGCTTATATTTCCGATCAAATATACTTACCTGGAGATCCAGAATTAAGTGTGACTTCTGGAATTTCGAGAGGCTCTTTAGGTCTTTTTATCTTAACATGGTTAATATTTGCACTTCCTCCAACAATAAAACAATTATATTCAACAACAGTCAAACTTTTTTCTCATTCGTATTCAAAAAATACTCCAACAAGGCTAAGACTATTAGGATCACATTTAGCTCACTTTGGAATATTATTACTTTTGATTGGACACGTTTTTACAACAACTATGATAGACAGAACAGACCCATCACACCTAGTAACTTTAGTCAAAGATGAGCCAATAAAACATAATGGATATGAATTTATTTTTACTGATGTAGAAAAATTTTCAGCCAATGAAGACCAATATCCCTATTCAATAGGGGATGGGTATATCGGAATAGTCATAGATGTTTTCGAGGATGGAGAAAAAATAGCAGAAATATCTCCTGGTATGTTGAGATTTATTACTGGTAATGATGTCTCTCCAAGATCTGAAGTAGATAGATTTTCTACAATTTATGGAGATACTATAGTAATATTAGACTTCTACCAATCTCAAGAACTTCTTGAATGGATGACATTTGGACAATCGGAAGAAGTTGACAGAGTTAGAGTTACAATTCATTCTCTCCCTGGAAGTCACTTGGTTTGGTTGGGATGGTCAATAATCATGCTTGGAAGCATTTTTTCACTATCTTCAGACAGTATTGGCAAGAAAAAATTGGAAAAATAATCATAATTATTTATACTTTCCAAACCGCTTGAATGAAAAAGGGTAAGCAAGTCGCCGAGTCGTCCGGGGAGGCAATAGAATGGAACAAGGTTCAATTATTCACATTGATTATGACTTATTTAATGCTAATACAGAGAAACTAATCGAGACTACCAGAGAGGATGTTGCGAAAGAACATGAAGTGTTTGATGAAAATCGTACATATATACCGATGATTACTATTGTTGGTTCAGGACGTCTGATAAAAGGTTTTGAAACACATTTAGAAGATGCCGAAGCGGAAACTGATTATAATTTTGATATCGAAGCAGTAGATGCTTATGGAGAACGTGACCAGAGTTTAATTGAAACCATTTCCCAAAACGTGCTATTGAAGAGTGTCCGTGATCCTAATACATTGCATATAGGCGGCCCTGTGGAAATAGGTGGAAGAACTGGCACTCTCCAATTTCTTAGTGCAGGAAGGGCAAGAATTGATTATAATCATCCATTAGCGGGAGTAAAACTAAGATATGATTATAAAATAGTAAAAGTAGTCGAAGATCGTAATGAACAAGTTGAGACATTACTAAAAATGAATACTGGTCGGGAAGATTTTGAAGTAGAATTTGAAGGTGATGACTTGACAGTAACCTTGCCAGAAGAAATTTCTTATGATCAGAATTGGCCATATGCAAAATTTTCTCTAGTTCAAACAATACGAGAAAGCCTAGGCGTTGGTATAGTAGTCTTTCGTGAGGTTCACAAACCACGTACCATAGAAGAAGAGTAATTTAATATTCATATTTCTTATGATTGATATCTTCTTGTCAACTATAGTAGTTACTAGGTT
>QQRX01000060.1 GCA_003602595.1 Candidatus Poseidoniales archaeon
CCAAATCTTTGACCTGGTTCATTAAGCAGTGAGTATAATAATTCATCAGAAGAATCGGCAGTTATGGTGTATCCTGTTTCAGGATAAGAATTCATATTGTCTCTAACAATAGTGGCAGATGAATTCTGTGTAATATTATCTTGTGAAGTAGTAGAGAAAATATTCCAACCTGACGAAGGAACGCTGATAGCCATTGTAAAATTATCTTCTGGCCACATAATTGGCAATATGTCTCTTGCAAGAATTAGTGTTGAATTAACACTAATCATCCTGGATGAAGGGTGAGGAATGTCAGTTATTTGATATGATTGGCCTTGTTCTAAATAACCGGACCATTCAAACTCTACATGTTTCTGTTCCCAAACTACTCTAAAGTTACGTGAAAGTACCATTACGGTCCAAGTTGAAGTGTTTGAAGCTCCTTTATCATCTGTTACAGTAATTGAACCTGTACGATTCCCGGATTCGGATAATATAAGTTCAGTAGTTATACTCTCCAATGAATCGATATCGTTTGCAGGGTCTCCATCATTATTCGTATCTACTGTAATATCGAAATCCCAAGAAAAACTAACAATGCCTCCTTCAGGATCTGAAGAGTCGCTAGCATCTAATATTACTGAATCACCTGTTTTAATTACATTAGAATATTCAAAACTGAGAATTGGAGGAGAATTTACGAATAAGGAAACATAAGCAATATCCTCTCCCCCTTGATCATTTACGACAGTGACTTCGATGGAGTAATAACCAGGATTATTAAACTGGTGAGTAGCAATACCTTGTTTTGAAATCTTTGTTGCCCCATCATCGAAGTCCCATCTATATTCTTCGATTATCGAAGGGTCGGGTGTTGTAGAAGATCGGGCATCAAAATTTACAGATTCCCCAGCATTTATTTCCTCTCTATCTGCTGTCAATTTTGCATTTGGGTTAAGATTTGATAGTCCACTACAGCCTGCAAGTGAAGTAACAATCAACATTGATGTAACTATCATTGTCAAAGATGCCCCAGTGACTTTCATCAATACATGAGGTGAACTTCATACTCATATGTATGTTGGGTAAAAATTAGATTTCCATTCAATTAAGAGAGTTCATGGGCAACGTCGTATTCGGTAACAATAGATACAGTATGCTCGATAATTTTCAAGTTCTCGGATTTGACCTAGAGACTACCGGTTTTGCCTCAAATAAGCATAGAATTGTACAATATGCATTTGTAGGTAGCGATGAAAAAGGGAATCATATTAATGTCGAATCATTAGTTAATCCAAATATGAAAATTCCAATAGAAACTACTGAAATCCATGGTATTTCAGATAAAGATGTTAAAAATATTCCACAATTCTCTGAACATATTAATGAGATTAGTAATTTAGTTGAAAACTCTGTAATAGTGGGCCATAATATTCTTACTTTTGATTGGCCTTTTCTTGAGATGGAGTATCTAAGATGTGGTATTGAAGCCCCTAAACCTTATGCGATAATTGATACATTAGTACTTGCTAGAGAATTTAAAATAGACTATTTTGGAAGTAAAAAGTTAGGTTCACTGTGTCAAAAATTCGGAATTACATTAGAACGGGCTCATTCTGCGGATGCGGATGCTGGAGCTACCTTACTTCTTTTGTGGGAAATAATGAAATCTTATCCTGAAAAATTTAAATTATGGTGGGAAGAATTGGAAAAATCACTATCTGATTGATTTTATCAGTGGATTCCAGGGCAATATTTCTGACCAATCTCCCATGTGTCTAATTTCTCCATCTATTCTTGTACTACCAAGAAATAATGGGCCTTCATATCCATTATTTTGTAATTCTCTTAGTTGGTCAAGAGGTTGATTGGATAAGAAGGCACCAAAACTCTTCTCCGAATCTCTTAGTTCACCATCAATACCGTCAGGTACCATAATTTTGAATGAAGCCATGCCAACTTCCTCATCAAAATTTATCAAAGTAACAACTTCATCATTGAATGTCTTATGTCTCTTTAATGTATCATCATGTATTGCTAAAAGCCACTTAGGACACCAAGCTTTCCACTCACAAAATCCACAACTAAATTCATTTGGAGTAGCTTGAAATGGATTTTCAGTTAATTCTATTGATTGCCACGCACCAAATGCATCTTCAGTTACCGATGATCCTGTAGCTTCGTGCATTGTTTGATTGGATGTGTACCATCCTTCGGTTCTTATTGGAGGATGGTTTGGATTAATTAGTATTAATAAATCTCTATAAAATCGTAATTGACGATTTACTGTTTTACTTAAGCTATCTTTTGGTGGTCTACCTGTTTTCAGATCTACCACTATCCATCCTATTTCATTATCCTGTTCATCTACATCCTTCAACAAAAGATCTAATCTTCCCATTAATTTCCCACATTCCGAATTTAAAGTCCCTTCGTTAGCTAGAATTATATCTCTAACTTTATTCCACATTCCTATTGTAATTTCAGGAAGATCGATATCAGTTATTTTTGCTTGACTAAGAAGCATTAATAATGCCTTGTCCAAACCTTCTTTCGCTTTTGTGTAAGATTTCTTCTTCCAACCAGAACGTCTTGATGTTGCAAAAAAAATATCTTTTTGTAATTGCCAATGATTACTTAGAATTTCAGAAGATAGTTTTGGAAGCCAATCTTTTTCTGAGGGATTCCTATCTGAAATTTCAATATTACAGATTTCTTCTACAGAATTATGCACCGCATTGCCGATGACAATAGGCATTCCTATTTTCTTAGGTAAACCCTGTCTAGAAAGCCAATATTTTCTAGGGCATTCTTCATACCTATTCCATGATGATGGTGAGAGTTGGTAGTCTTGAATTTCATAACCATTCGACGGCCCCCAGTTTATCCTCTCTGCCTCCATGATGCCCCAGAGGTGGTAACGGTTAACAGTGATTTAGTATCACTGGACATTATGACAGAGAGGCCGGTAGTGGAAGTTGATGAGGGAATTGCACCCTCTGGAGCATTAGTAGTGAATTGTTTTCCTTCAGTTGGATTTGTAAGTAGCATAGTAGCACATTATTTAATCGAAAAACTAGAATTAAGGTTGGTCGGAGGTGTGAATCATCCAAAACTACCTCCTATGTGCTTAGTTCAAGAAGGGAAGCCGTTACCTCCACTAAGATTCTATGCTGGAGAGCCAATTTGTAATTTAGAAAGGTGTGATAAAGTAATTTTAATCGTTTCAGAAGTCCAAATTGAAAATCAAATAAAAATGAATCTGGCTAGAAGTTTAATGGATTGGATAAAAGAATCTGGTTCAGGAATTTCGATAATGATTGATTCATTTACAAAAAATAACAAAGAAGGCCATACAATACTAGATGATGATGATAAAGATACAACAATGCTAGGAATAGGTTCTACAGATGTAGCAATTAAGACTCTAGAAGAAATTGGTCTACCTCTATTGAAGCATGGAATAGTTGGAGGTATGACGGGTGTTATGATGGGCGAAAGTAGGAGAAGGGGTTTGGATTCTTTAGCGATACTTGCTGAATCAAGTGGTGGTCCAATTGAAGGACAGCCTTTTCCAGATGCTAGAGCTGCAGCAAGAATAATTGAGTGCTTAGATGGATTATTACCGGCCATTCATCTTGATCCTGAGCCACTTCTCGAAGAAGCTCAGAAAATTGAAAATCAGATACGTGATATGATGGCTGTAAATTTAAATCAAGTTAGTAATGATAATGGCCCTGAATCAATGTATGGCTGATTAAAAATCTCCAAGTGTTGTCTGTCTTTCTTCTGGTAAATTTTTCAATATCTCTACTCCAATTAAAGAAGATAATTCATTTTCAGAGATTATTTTAACACCAAGACGTTGTGCTTTATCTAATTTTGATCCTGAAGATTCACCTGCCAATAAATAGTCTAAATTTCCAGATACAGAAGACAATACTTTCCCTCCTTCAGATTTTATTGAAAGGGCTATTTCTTTTCTTGGCCGGCTTAATGATCCGGTTATACAGAATGTTTTTCCTGATAATTTTCCAGAAACTAAAGTCTCTTTTTCCTCTGATATTTCTAAATGTTTCTTTAATTCATTTATTGTGGCTATCCTATTAGCTAATCCATCCAATACTGATCTTGCTACTGTCTCACCTATTCCATCTATGCTAACTAATCTATTTATCACTGGATTATATTTCATCATATTTCCTTGCATATCACTCTCAATAGATACGTTACGATTATCTACTAAATTCATTAATGTCTCAAATGTTTTAACTTCTGAAGAAATCAATGTTGCTATTTCTGGCCCTACACGAGGTAATCCAAATGCTGAAATGAATTGGGTTAGAGATAAATGTCGAGTATTGTTGATTTCTTTGATTACATTACTTGCTGATTTTTTGGCCATACGTTCTAATCTCATTACATCCGAAAGTTCTAATTTGTACAGATCGGCTATATTCGTTACCAGACCAGAAGAACATAATTGTTCTACAAGTTTTTCTCCAATACCATCCATCTCTAAATAGCGACACCAGTATAGTATAGAACGTTCCAGTCTAGAAGGGCAATTCATATTCATACAACGAATAAAGGCTCCATCTTCGACTAATTCAGTAGAGCACCGGGGGCAGGTAGTTGGAATATTGATATTTTTTGTTTCGGGTAAAGATTCAATATATTGCGATCCATCAGCATGTTTTCGGCCTACTAAATCAGTTAGTTTGGCAGGACCTAATGTTTCGATAATCTTTGGAATTACATCGCCTCTACGTACAATACGAACTTTGTCTCCAATTTTTATTCCTAATCTGATTACTTCACCTCGGTTATGTAATGTAGTATTTTCAACAGTAACTCCAGACACAACCACTGGTGCGACTCTAGAAACTGGAGTTATGTTACCTGTTCTTCCTACCTGCCATTCAACATCCATCAAAACTGTAGTTGCTTCTTCGGGAGGAAATTTCCATGCTAAAGCCCATCTTGGATGATGTGCAGTCATACCTAAAAGTTCTCTTTTGTCCAATCTATCTAATTTAATTACGATACCATCTATTTCCCAATCTGCTTCTGCTCTCTTTTGTGTCCAGTAATTTATAGCAGAAGTCACCTCTTCAATTGTTGATTCAATATTAGAACCAGAGGCAATATGATTACCTGCAACCTGAATTCCTACACTTTCCAACCAAGAAATTATTTCTGAATCATAAGTAAAATTAGGAGGATTTTTGCTATCGGGATGTCTATCTTCGCCCATTGGAAATTCAGCACCATATGCCAGAAATATCAGATCCTCTGCTTTTCCTGTCCCTGATTTTAATGTTTTTTGACGTAAAGAACCTGCAGCTAAATTTCTTGGATTTGGGGCTAAGTCAGAATATTTCTCTCTAAATGTTGCTAGAGGCATAACAACCTCTCCACGTATATGACAATCTCCTTTCCAATCAATAGATTCTGGGACATTAGATATTCTGCGTGCATTTGCAGTTATATCTTCACCACGAGTACCGCTGCCACGTGTTGCTGCGCGAACCAAACGTCCGCGTCTGTATTCTAGGGATAGTGCAGAACCATCCAATTTTGGTTGACAAACGAATCTCTTTCCTTGTGCAGTTGTTTCAGTAACATAGTGAATTACCTCTTCATTGGTATTTGCTTTATCTAGACTTAACATTGGGAACAAATGATTAACTTTTACAGAACCAGGAGGAGGGTCTGATCCTACTCTTTGTAATTGAGGATGGTCAGGAGAAAGCGTTTGTAATTCATCCCATAATCTATCAAATTCTGAATCAGATAATTCAGGATTTGCTTTGTTGTAATACAGATCAGAATGATATGAAATTAGTTCTGCTAATTCATTAATTCGGGCCGATGAGGGTTTCTTGGATGTGCCCTGTTCAACCATGTTCAACGAAGTGAGGCAATGCCCTTCAATCCTCTCTTTCTTTGCTAAAAATAGGAAATGGTGGGCCTGCCAGGATTTGAACCTGGGTCTCGCGACCCCCAGCCGCGAAGTATAGGCCAAGCTAACCTACAGGCCCCATGGGATTTTTAATACGAAATTGTTCATATTCAAAATATTGCCGGAAAATTATAGTTCTTCACGTGCAACACTGAACGGAGCTACTTCGTCAAGTAGATCGATGTGTCCAACGAACATTCTTCGGCAACAATATCTTGTGATACCTGCATCATCTAACACCTTATTTGTGTCTCCATCGTTATCTAGTGCTTCTTTATATTGAGCATATTTGTGTGCTATGACTTTACCACAGCTCCAACATCTTACTGGTATTAACATACTTCTTCACCTCATCTATATGACTTCTGCCACTTCTTACGAGCACCACGTCCCATTTGATGCTTGGGTTCTTTTCTACGTGGATCGTTAACCAAAAGAGATCTATCAAATCTGATAAATTCGTCTCTTAATTCCTCATCATCTCCTTCAGCTCCATCATTCCACTTTACAAGTCCTCGGGCAATAGCAGTTCTAATTGCATCTACTTGTCCCATTTGACCTCCTCCATGAACATCTACTTTGATATCTACACCTGATAATCTATTCATTGCTTCAGCAATTTGAATAGGCTCTAACGCCTTTCTTCTGGCTAAAGTTGGTTCCATAATGTAAATTGGTTGACCATTGACTCTAATTCGACCTTTGCCTTTACTAACAACTGCTCTAGCTATTGAAGTCTTTCTTTTCCCACTAGTTGTAACATTGGCGATTTTACGTGATTTTCTTGCGGCCATTAATTGTCACCTCCATTCCATCTACTATCATCTACTCCTAGAGACTTACTTATTTCACCTAATCGGATGTATTTCAAAGGAAGTGGACGTTCTAATTGTGTAGTATCTCCCCACTCATGACCTTCTGGTAATTCTTCTCCAGATAAATTGGAAGGTAGTCCTATCATTACTCTTAGGTCACGTAGTGCATTTCTTCCACTGCTGTTTTTCTGATAAGGCAACATTCCACGAACTGTTCGCTTTAATATTTGATCGGGCATTCTTGGAAAGAAAGGACCTTTTCTTGGATGATTCAAATTATATCTAAAATGATAGTCTGCCAAAACAGCTTTCTTAGGGCCAGATACTATGGCTTCTTCTGCATTAACTATAATCACCTTATTGGGATTACCAGACTTTCTCGCAGAAAGTAATTGTTTTGCAACTTTACTTGCTAAACGGCCAAGAATTTTGTCTTTAGCATCGTACACAAATGTTGTAGTCTCACCCAAGTATTCTCACCCCCTTTCCTTTTGGATTTTCGTTCATCAATTCGCGAATCGTGATTACACGACCGCCTGCTGCTTCTATTTTAGAGCGGGCACTGGAACTTACACTGAAAGCTGCGACGTTTGCCTTACCAAATATATCTCCGCTTCCTAGCAATTTACCAGGAACGAGGATCATTTCATCGTCCTTAGCATATCGCGATAAGCGACTTAGGTTTGGTTCTGACCAATTGCTTCGGCTTGCTTCAAGCCTCAAAGCAACGTCTCGCCACAGTGCAGAGCCAGATGACCTGCTCTGGTCCTTTAAATCACCAATTAAGGCGATAAGGGACGGATTGGTCTTTCTGTTATTTTTACTCATATGACTCCCTCGACGTTTGTTGGGTATCGCGGCCACTTTCGGTTGTGTTATCAATGCTACGGGACAACTTATTAGTAAAATAGAAGAAGAAAATTATCAAAAAGGTGAAATAAATGATGTTTTCATATTCTGAAACCATCATTTGTTGTTTCACTTTCTTGACCAGCAATTCTAACATTTCCGTCGGAATCAATAAACTCTCCTGCCTTGGTAGCTGTACCGTAAAGTCCTGATTCATTTAGTGAAGTTCGATTAAGCATACTTTCTCCTAGAGCTCCTGTTATACGAGTAATCATCTGCTGGAATACTTGAATTGCACGATCTCTCTGATCAGCACCAATCTCATGGTCAGAATATCTTGCCTCTTCAAATATTGAGAAAAAGACGTTCATTTCTTCTGGGGGGACGACTCCGGAAAGCATGTTGCTGATTACATCCTCAAATTCACGGGTAGTTTCGAAAACTTTCTTCATTGCACCTTTAGAGCGGAAGAATTTAATTAAATTCTTATAACAATCAAAAATTGCTTCTATGTAATTGTTAGATGCTTTAAGCGCCATTAATGAGTCAGTTAAAATACCACGAATGATTTCTATCTTTCTCCTTTCTCTATAATTTTGATACATCACTGCACCAACAAGGACTACAATAGATAATGCTATACCGACAACAATTAATGCTTGTGTCGTAAAGAAACTCTGTTTTCCAACGTCCAAATCTCCGCCCAATGAAATAACAGGAGTATTATTCAGATACTCTCCTTCGAAAAATGCAGACTCTTGGAAATGTACCAATACTCGCCATTTTCCATCTTCAGCAATTTTTTCTAATTCCCCTGGTATTTCCTCACCAGTATAAATAAAACTGAAATTTGCTACTCCTTGTTCGTTAGTAATTAAATATTCTACATCGTGCGTTTCCCATCCTGTCCCATTCCAATATTGTATTGTAAATATTACTTGTTCACCTTCAACAGTAATAGCCAGCCTATCTCTTAATACTGCAACAGCACCAGATATCAAATCTCCTTCTTGATAGCCTTGAGGATTAGACCAATGGTCTTTCAAAAGTATATCTACTCTACTTCTAACCAAAACTTCTACATCTACATAAGAACTATTCACAACCGGATTTGATTCTGCCCTGCAACCACCCGGTATTTCTTTGTCTGGTTCATAAGCCACTCTGACTGTGCGGAATCCTTCTAATTCATTGCCATTAGGTTCAACCCCACGACGACTTGGGTTATCTTCAGGATCTCCTGAATACCACGACATTTGGCCTGTTCCATCTTCAGTAATTGCAGTAGCCATCGGTCTAGTATTAGTCTCTGGATCCATGTAAATATTCAGACATTT
>QQRX01000061.1 GCA_003602595.1 Candidatus Poseidoniales archaeon
ACTTATATTCGAACTTTAGCAAATGATATTGGATTAATGCTAGGTACAAAATGTGACTTAACAGAGCTTCATAGAGACAATACAGGCAGCTTTAATGAAAGCATGGCATGTACAATGCACCAGCTTACTGATGCTGTATTTTTATGGAATAATCAAGGTGATGATCAAGGCCTTAGAAAACTAATATCTCCAATTGAATCAGTATTGAGAAATCTGCCAAAAGCATATGTAAAAGATGGAGCGGTATCAGCCGTTTCTCATGGAGCACCTCTTGCTAGGCCAGGATTAGTTAAAATAGAAAAGGGAATTAAAAAAGGCGAAACAATCATAATAATGAGTCTAAAAGAAGAAGCAGTTGCAATAGCTAATTTAGAAGTGGACTCAGACAATCTAATCGATATCAAATCAGGACAAATTGCAACATCACAATCTGTATTAATGCCTCCGGGAACTTATCCTCCAACTTGGTCTACAAAGTAATATATGAATTTTACATCAATTCATGTTCTTCGTAAACCCATTCTTCCGTTTCTAAACGAATTTTCAGTTTCATCATTTTTTTCACACACCACTAAGCCTCATTGGCCACACAACCTGAGAGCGTAGTGAGTCTGTTTCGTAATCAATCCTGATATAACTATTCCCTACTTTAGATTGATTATCGGCCATACGTATTGTTTTTTTAATTTGAAATAAATTATTTTATTTTCTCGAATTCTTTTTTAATCCTTTTTGGACCTAGTTGCAATGCTGCAAATGCCACAACTATCACGGCAAATGATGAAATAATAATAATTAATTCTCTATTAATTTCATTACCTACTTCAGAATCTATGCCTTCGACTTCAACGAAAATGATCATTATATTATTTTCCTCATCCGTTTCCAATATTTCAGTTGTACTGTCGACTTCTATCATAATCTCTATTCCTTGACTCTGATAATCAAATTGAGTATCACAAGTTGAAATTCCCAATCCGCCTGGGGCAATCTTTTCAATTGTATCTTGTCCAACCAAAATACCATCAATATTACATTGAATATTTACATTATTGGCCTCTGTTCTCCCTAAATTTCTCACATATGAAATTATTTGTACTATATCTCCTTCTTCTAAGATATCATATTTTACTCCACTCTTTGTAACTTCAATCTCATCTATAGTTAGGTCTGGTTTTGCTGAAACTACAACTTCTATTGTTTCTCTTATTTCAAATTCTCCGTCACTAATAACTATCTCAACTGTATGAGTGCCACTTTGTACTGGTGTTAGTACTAAATTACGAGAAGAATCAATAGTCGCCCAACTTCTACTTGTTGAGATAAATAATTGTTCAGTATCTACATCGATTATTGAAATATTTACAATTTCCGTTTCTCCTAATTCTACATAAGCAGTTAGCGGTATATCACTAAGAACTGGAGAATCATCCACTGAATTTATTTTTATTTTGAAAGTATCATTCCAACTGTTGCCTCTTTGATCAATAATACTGATATTTATGTCAGTTTCACCATATTTATTTTCTACTGGTTGTATTCTCAAATCACCATCTTCCGATGAAACTTCTACTAGCTTTTCATCCATACTAATTGCAGTTAGGATAAGGTCTTCCTTGTCAGTAATGTCATCTTCACATCTGGTTGATATTGGCACGATTAAACCACCTTGATCTTCATCAATTTCTAAATCATCCATCTGTAGGCATTCTGGGTCGTAATCCCATTCAATGTGAAAACCTCCTTCAATTCCAATTGATCTTAGATGTAGAACAGTTGTTTCACTCGTTCCATCCGATGCCCATTGAAATCTTGTAGCGATACCAACTTCGAAATCTCCTTCTTCTGGAAATGCAAATCCAATTGGAATGGAATATGAGAAATTACCCATTTCGATACTCATTGAAAATACTAATTCATTATCAATAGCAAATAAAACTTGTGAAGAGTTTGATAAACCATCAGTTTTACCTGTCACTTCTCCCTCTATTATTAGCCTTGGATCATTAATATCTATCCTTATTTTTTCTATACAACCATCGTGAATTAATATCCTTAAATCTATTTTTTCTCCTAATAAAGGTAATAATTCTCCAGAATTAATAGGTTGGAATGTACCGTCATTTTTTTTATATTTCAATGTGAAATTTCCTTCCCCATAGGAATGTATCCTTCCAAATTCCTGTAAAGGAGGTTTTTCTATTTCAGTGATATCCCAAATTCCATCTTTTATCTGCTCTTCTTTTTCTAAACCACAAGTTGAATAAATTAAATTTTCAACACTTCCTTCATATGGCCCAAAGTCAATGATGGGTAATTCATTACTTGATAATACCGTTTCTGCTTTTACATTTTCAAAGGAATACCATGGTTGATTATATTTTACTCTAATTCCCACTGCATCTACTCGAACTTCAGAATCATCCGAACCAATATTATCTGAAGCATAATCTATCGTGAATTGTGTATTTTCAATTTTTGCCCAGTCCCATTCTACCAAATTATCCAATGATATAACTAACGGATTATTCATCCGATTGAGGCCTCCAGGAGTGTCGACATTTGTTAATACAGTGATTAATTTATCAGGTCCATGATTTTGAAGTTTTATGTACACTTCATCTTGATATAATTCTTCGGGAATACTGATGTGTAAAACTATTGATACATTTTCAATCCTGTAAGTATTGAAACTTGAAAAATCATATCCACTCATAGTTATATCAGGTCCTTTTGACCATGTATAAAATGAGTCTGGACTTCCAAGAGTATTATTGGAATTAGTAATACTAGTTGTTGCCCATTCTGTATGGTCTACAAAATTATTCGGCCTAGAGTGAGTTATTGATAATTCATTATCTGCAACCATTCCGACACTGTATTCGGCTATATTAGTTGAAAAACCAGATGTAGATGAAATTTCCCACTCTTCAGAATCTTGAAAATTTCCACTTTCTAGTAATTCTATCTCCTCTACAGAAACCACTTCATCAGCGCTGTAAATAGGTAGAGGAAATAGTAAACCCAAGATTACAATCACAGTAAGTAAGCACTGTTCTTTCCACTCCATGATGCTCGCGTAGGCGTGCTATGCTTCAATACGTTGGTATAATGGTGTAAATTTTTTTAACATACGATTGATAAACGTTACATATTGCGCTAAGCATACATACGGCTGTGATGGTGTAATGGTTAGCACGGTGGGTTGTGGTCCCGCCGGTCCGGGTTCAATTCCCGGTCACGGCCCCATAAGTCAATTTAGAAAATCTTCATCTATTGAGTGTCCCATCCTATCTACTTTCGTAACTAAATAATCTTTGTTTTCTTCAACTACTCCTACAATTAGTGGAACTGTCTCTTCAACCCCTATTCCAAATTTATTCAATTGTTTTACTTTCTCAGGATTATTTGTCATTAGACAAATTTTCTCGATTCCTATTGAATTGAGTATTACTGATGCAATATTATAGTTTCTTGCATCTACTGGATGTCCTAGCATTAAATTAGCATCATGTGTATCTGCGCCCTTATCTTGTAAGTTATATGCCTGAATTTTAGCATGTAGGCCAATTCCTCTCCCTTCCTGGCGTAAATAAACCAAACAACCCCA
>QQRX01000062.1:0-775 GCA_003602595.1 Candidatus Poseidoniales archaeon
GTGCGTCGAGCACGTGAATCAGAATTGGAAAAACAAATTAATAATGAACAAAAATCATTAGAAAAAGAGATGATCTCTGATGTTGATATCAGAATAAAAGAATTAGAGGAAGAATCAGAAAGGGCAGCTCTTGCTGAATTAGATCGTAGATTTCGTTCCGAAAGAGAAACTATGAATATCGCTTTAGCTTTACGCAAACAGGAGTTAGCATTAGAGAAAGAAGTAGAGATGGAACAACGAGTATCATTATTTGTTAAAGAAAGAGAACTAGAATTAATGGCCAAATTAGAAGAACAATTATCAAAACGTAGTAAAATGTCTGAAAAGGAAATAAATGAAGTAATTAAATCATTAGAATCTGAAATTAAAGTTAAATTAGAGTCTATATTAATAGATACACGCCAGAGTATGTTAGAAACTCATTCTTCAGAAGATTAAATATTAATTATCTTCTTAATTCTATCATCTACTTCTTTGGCTAATGACCAATATGACTTACTACCTTGATTAGAATTGGTTGGTTTATGAGTTATCACAATTGGAGCCCCCTCAAGTGGAGATTCTGCTATAGATATTGAACGTTGAATTTGTGTTTTAAATACCCTGTCTCCAAAATGCTTGCGTGCCTGCTCCGCAACGGTTTCACATAACTTACTTCGTGTTTGAACCATTGTAAGTAAAATCCCAAATAATTTAAGATTATGATTGACTGCTTTTTGTACATCTCTAATAGAATTCATTAATTGACTCATACCCTCTAATGCATAAAATTCTG
>QQRX01000062.1:1144-5340 GCA_003602595.1 Candidatus Poseidoniales archaeon
GTTGAATATTTTTTTTGTCTAGACCAAATGTAGTTGCTACATTCCCCTTAGGATCTAAATCAATCAATAACACCTTTCTTGGTTTAATTCCTAAACTATTATTTCCGTTAGCTAAAGATACAGCAAGATTAACTGCAGTTGTTGTTTTAGCACAACCACCTTTATGATTTACACAAGAAATAATAACAGGCATAAATATCCTACTAGGGGCCGGTTAATTGTATTGTCTAATCACTGTATCACAGGAACAACTACTTCACCTAAAATTTTTCTCATCACGTGTTGTCCAGTAACGCCTCTTATTTTCGACTCAGGCTTAAGTACAATTCTATGACTTACAACTTGAAGTGCGATATTCTTTATATCGTCTGGGATAACATAATCTCGCCCATCAATTGCTGCTGAGGCTCTACAGGTCTTGAATAGGGATTGACTGGCACGAGGCGACGCCCCAGTAATAATTCTGTGATCTTCCCTAGTTCTCCATACCAATTCAACAATATAGGACATTATAGCAGGATCTACATGTACAGTTTCTAATGCTTTTTGCATTGCTACAACTTTATTTGGCGAAGTAATCTTTTCTGTTTCATGATCATCTTTACCACGCAATTTTCTTCTTTGAAGTATTGCCTTTTCTTCTTGACGATTAGGATAGCCCATACTCATTTTCATTAAGAAACGATCCATTTGTGCTTCCGGTAATGGATATGTCCCCTCTTGCTCAATTGGGTTTTGGGTAGCCATAGTAACGAAAGGTGCAGGTAATTTATGGGTAATGCCTTCAATCGTAACTTGTTTTTCCTCCATTGCCTCTAAGAGTGCTGCTTGTGTTTTTGGCGGTGCACGATTTATTTCATCAGCCAGAAGAATATTTGTAAAAAGAGGACCAGGCCTTAGTTTGAACTCACCAGCTTGTTGATCATACATGTAAGTTCCCATGATATCTGCAGGTAACAAATCAGGAGTAAATTGAACTCTTTTGAATTTACATCCTAATGCTGTAGCAAAAGTATTTGCCATCAAAGTCTTTGCTGTACCGGGAACATCTTCTATCAATATATTTCCATTTGAAAGAATACCAACAGCTATTCTACGTAAATTCTCTTGTTTACCAATAATAACTTTAGAAACTTCATTCATCAACGAATTAGATATTTGTGAAACTGTGTTTATGAGTTCTCTGGATTTAGGATTGGTACCGCTCCCCATAGTCATTGCCACATCACCAATAACATAAGCCCACTTTATTCACTACTTGAGTCTTCGGTGTTTATGAACTTCTGATTCATCATACTTTATCTTCCCCAAAAATGATTATCTTTACGATGAATAATCATTAATTCATCTAAAATTTCTTTCTCAGTGGCTGTTAAATCCATTTTTACTAACTTTCTTGCATGAGATTCTGGAACATCAACTAATAATTCATCTCCTTCTTCTATTTGCCTTCCTATGGTCACACCTTCTATTGAAACTGCAACTTCAGATCCTTGATCAGACTCTTTCATACTTTCTTGACCAGATCTTATCGATTTTATCCTTCCAATCCTTACACCATCTTTCAATAATTTTTGTCCTATGTGTATTTTTCCTCCAATAACTCTAACTCCAACAACTGCTGGTTTAGAGGCTCTAAATGTATGATCAGGCAGTAATCTTATTCTTCCAGGATAGACTATATCTTCTCTATTTTCCTCTTCTATTTCTTTATTCCTAATATCTACCCATTCTTCATATTCTTCTAAAATTCTGTATATTATATCTGAATTGATAAATTTAATATTCTTTTCTGATTCATTTATCTCATTCTGTGCATCAACGAGAATATCTGTACTAAATGCCATTATTATTCGATGTAAGGGATTTTGAGCATTATCCACACTTCGAACATCTTTTCTACTAACCCTTCCTATACTTGCAGTACGAATAGGAACTCCAATATTTTGTAATTCCTTTGCTAAGGCCTCTAAACCTCCAACTGTATCAGATTTTATACAGACACCATCATCATTTAATTCAATAGACAAATCTGATTCTTTGTTAGCACTTTCAATTGCAATTTTCCTTTCTTTTTCACTATTAACAACCCTTAACGTTGTTCCTGCTAGTACTCCTTCTAAGTTGACTGCACTAATTTTTACTCCAGATGCGGCATTAACGACATCTGTATCGTCCCATCTATTTCCAGCGTCTCTCATCTCACTCATCCCTCTAGGGCTGAACATTCCTTTCACTCGTGTTGAGATTCCTCCATCGTTTGTAACCAATACTATTTCATCACCTTTTTTTATTGATCCACGATGTAAAATAACATCCAATGTTTTTCCTAGACCTCTCTCTTCTTTGACTTCCAGCACAGTTCCTTCACCTAATCCTTCAATATCTGTCAATTTATCAGATAAATAACGCTCTGCCAATCCTATAACTACAGCCAATAAATCTTGAACTCCCTCTCCTTCCTTAGCTGAGATTGGTACAAGAGCAATTTCTTTTGTAAAATCTTTAACTTTATCATATCTTTCTACATTAAAACCATGTTCGGCCAATTGTCCTATTAACTTCCAATATTTTT
The DNA here is from genome assembly GCA_003602595.1 of Candidatus Poseidoniales archaeon. Classification (GTDB taxonomy): domain Archaea; phylum Thermoplasmatota; class Poseidoniia; order Poseidoniales; family Thalassarchaeaceae; genus MGIIb-O3. The sequence goes on from QQRX01000062.1 coordinate 3,720, forward strand.
CATCAAAAATTCCTATTGCTTCTTTTGTCTGATTCCTTATAGAAAATGCCATGGCTCTATTTCTTTCGGTGTTCCAGCCATGAATCCTATCAACCTTATTTGCTGCTAGTACAAAAGGAGTCTTGGATTCCTTTAGAATACGTAATGATTCTATTGTTTGTGGTTTACATCCTTCTGAAATATCAACTATTAGTATTGCTATGTCAGCCAGTGCCCCTCCTCTAGAACGTAAAGTAGAGAATGATTGATGACCTGGTGTATCTATGAATAACAATCCTGGAGAATCAAATGTTTTTCCTCCTAGTAATGGGCCACACAAATCATTGAGTATTTTTGCTGGGACTTCAGTAGCACCTATGTGTTGTGTTATTCCACCTGCTTCTCTATCCATGACCGAGGATCTTGATTCATTACCTAATGATCTAACATGGTCCAACAATGAAGTCTTACCGTGGTCAACATGACCTAATATTGCGATGATTGGTTGCCTAGTCTTTTCCACACAATCACCTTCATAATTCCCACTCGTTTAAGATTTATTCATATATATGAGACTCAGCATCTCTTTGCCACTCAGCAACACCATCTGGAAACCATAAATCTAATTCAAATTTAGCGGTTTCTTCACCATCTGAGCCATGAATTATATTATGCCCAATGTCCATAGCAAAATCACCACGTATTGTCCCTGGTGCAGCCTCCCTTCCATTCGTGGGGCCAATAATATTCCTTGCTACCTTAATTGCTTCAACACCTGTCCATGCCATAGCAACAACAGGGCCTGATGTGATAAAGTCAATCAATCCAGAATAGAACGGACGATCCTTGTGCACTGCATAATGGGCTTCTGCAATTTTATTAGAAGGAATGAGCTGTCTCAAACCCACCAATCTCAATCCTTTATTCTCAAAACGAGTGATTATTTCTCCAACCAACCCTCTCTGAACTCCATCAGGTTTTATCATAATATAAGTTGTCTGCATGCTTACCATATTCTGCCCGACAAACCTCCCCTATTTCAACGCAAAGTACAACTCGACCTTCTAATGCACATAGAGCCGAATTATTGATTTATTATTACTATCTCGTAGTGTCATGAGAAGTTTGGCTATTCTACTCGCTACGGTAATGCTGACATCTGGCTGCCTATCGAGTGTTGAAGATACCATTAGCCCCGAGAAGGAGCTTTTTGATGACACAATATTCATTGATGAAGATGAACATATGAAATTAACTTGGACAATCGATGGTGTCAGAACAATTCGCATTAATTTAGATCTATTAGAAGGTCCTAATATTGATTTGTACACAATGAGTGAAACTAATTATGAATCATACAAAGAATGTGAAGCGTTCAACTATATAGTAGAACTCAGTGATCCAGATACTTCAAGTGTAAATATTGAGGTTAATACAGATGCTGGCACTTATGTGACTGTAATTGATAATACTGATTGCGGTGAAGCACAACCTCCGGACCAAGGAGGACTAATTACGCAAGATGAAAATGATAGAGCAAGGGTACAATATAGAATTACTGCTCAATAAAGAGATTCTATTTTATTCCGCCTTTTTCATAGCGTTGTGTCCATTTCATTCTTCTAGGATTACGCTTTAGTTT
>QQRX01000063.1 GCA_003602595.1 Candidatus Poseidoniales archaeon
TGGCATCCCCCCACGCCTTTGCGTACAGGACTCATGGAGTTGCTTGCACAAAATCTTTGAATCCATTCTGAACTATTTTTTAATTAAGAAATAATTAACGAGAGTTCTTGTCGTTTTGTACTTGTAGGCGTACTGCTTGAGCAGATCCTTTTACAGCTTGCATAGCCTTTCTTACACGTGTTCCTGCAGCGGAGTTTCCGCCATCGTGCTTTCCAGCATCAGTCATTACTGCAGTCAATTCATCAATCATTCCTTGTACCATATCGCTAACGGACATGACCCTTCGCACCATAGAGGCATTATTAGCCATTACTGTTGAGTTGTAATCTCATTTTTGCATTATTTGAATAAATCGGCACCTAAAATTGGCAATATTAAACTCGCATCTCCTTCAATAACTACTTGCGGCGCCTCTGCTCTAATTTTACCCCAAGAAATTGCTTCTCTTAACCTCGCTCCGGACAAAGAACCATCATATTCTGGTGCTGTAGTAATTCCTACGGCCGAATCTAAACCTCCTCTGTATTGATTCCACCAAATGACATGATGCTTGGATATTCCTCCACCAACCATTAGCGCATGACTCTCTTTTGCAGTCCAAGTTAGATCAGAAAGAATCTGTTCATCAGCTAAAAAATCAATCATAAAATCTGGTTTCTTCTGCCTATGCATAAATAATTGTGCCCCAATTGCACCATCAGATAATCCTGGAATTACTATTGGAATCCTATTCTTCGCGGCCCAATATAATAATGAATTTTCATCTTTTATTCTATTACCTATTGCCCAACATAACTCAACAGATCCAAATCCTAACCATGGATTATCTGGACTTTCTCTCTTTCTCTCCTCTTCTATTTCTTCTAACCATGGAATTAATATATTCTCTAGGATTTCTCCATAACATTCATTCGGAATAATCACATTACCTAATCTATTCAGCCCTTCATCTCCTAATGCAACATCATCTAAATTAAAATCACCATGAAAATAATTTTCATATGTTCTTGCAATATCATGATCTAAAGTTCCACAGGTTGTAATTATAACATTGAACTTTTTATTTTTTATAGCTTCTAGAAAAAAACCCCTAGTTCCAGTGGCGCACAAACAAGCCGGGAAGGACAACCAATTTAGTACACCCTCATCATTTGTTTTAGACATAGAATCTCTCAATATATCTCTTCCTCTTGCTAATTTGCTAGCTGTAAATCCTCCCGCATCTTTCATTTGATCGATTAGTGAAGAAACATCATTCACTTTTGTAAAGTCATAATCTTTAACAGGGACATCAAAATCATCCTTACTGTATTTAGGCACGATTAGACCGACTAGACATCACAACTTCAATCCGTCGCATTTTCAATCTGATAAATCCTATCTCTAATTGAGGCCGCTCTTTCAAAATCCAATCTTTCTGCAGCCTGGTGCATTTCCTTTCTTAATTTTATGACTAAAATATCTTTTCCAATTCCTATTTCGTCAATCTTAGTACTATCCTGAATAAAATCATCTGGTTGTGAAATATTATCTAGAACTGAATCCGATGAATTCCATAATCCTGCACCAAGATTAAATTTTTTAGTTATTTTATCTACACCTTTCTTTCTTGATGTCTTTTTTACTAATCTCTTACCTCCTTTTTCTCCCTTTCCTGCTAACCCAGAAACTAAATCTTCAACTTCAATTCCCATAGTTGGTATATTTTTTGTAATTGTTTTTGGAATAATATTATTTTCTTCATTGTATTTTATTTGCCGACTTCTTCTTGAAATAGTTTGATTAATCGCCGCTTTCATCGGTGGAGAGATAGTATCTGCATACAGAATTACAAACCCATTTTCGTTTCTAGATGCTCTTCCAATTGTTTGCAAAAGTGACCTTTCATTTCTCAAGAAGCCCTGTTTATCTGCATCAAAAATTGCAACTAATGATACTTCTGGTATATCTAATCCTTCTCTAAGTAAATTAATTCCTACAATTACATCAATATGACCAATTCTTAATGCTTTTATTATTTCTGTCCTTTCTAAAGTATCTATCTCACTGTGTAAGTAATGTGCTTTTATACCCATTTTTTGAAGGTATTCTGAAACTTCCTCAGCAAATTTTATTGTTAAAACTGTAACCAAAACTCGCTCATTAGCTTTAATTCTATCATTTATTAAACTTAATAAATCTTGTACTTGACCTTCTGTGGGCCTGACTTCTATTCTTGGATCTAATAATCCAGTAGGTCTTATTTCCATTTTGGCTATTTGACCAACGTCTTCTAGTAGTTCTTCCATTGTTTGTTTTACCTTGGGTTTTTTTAGATCTGCATTACCCCCACCTCCTTTACTTCTTACATGTAGTAATCCATCTGGTATTGTCTGTTTGTTTACTTCTGCTAAATGCCTTAATTCTCTTTCTCCTGGTGTAGCACTCACATAGAGCATCTTTGGAATCAACTCTTGGAATTCTTCAATTTTAAGTGGCCTATTATCGAATGCTGATGGTAATCTAAAACCGTGATCGATAAGATTTTTCTTTCTTGAAAAATCACCTCCAAACATACCTCCTACCTGCGGCAATGTAACATGCGATTCATCCATAATTACCAGATAATTTTCTACCCCTCCATGAAATTTTTCAGCATTTTTTGCAAAGAAGTCCAAAAGACAGTATGCTCTTTGCCCAGGCTTCCTACCATCAAAATGGAGTGAATAATTTTCAACTCCCTTGCATGAACCAATTTCTGATAACATCTCTAAATCAAACAATGTGCGCTGTTCAATACGATGGCTTTCTAATTCCATACTTTTAGAATCGAAATATTTTTTCCTATTTTCCATCTCCTCTTCAATATCCTTCAATGCTTCTGCAAATTTTTCTTCATTCGTCATGTAGAATTCTCTCGGATGA
>QQRX01000064.1 GCA_003602595.1 Candidatus Poseidoniales archaeon
GTTTTATCTGCATTGTATTATTTTGTATTTTTGTAGACTTAATTTAAACTTCATACTAAACTTGCGATTCAGTATTTTTTGAGGTTAAGCGTCCTACAATAATCATAGCAGTCATCAAACAAACATGTATCAATGGAACATAAAATAGGTCAAATCTATTTACTCTTATGACCATTAGATACCCAGTAAGTATTGCCATAAATCCTGGTAATATTGCAAAGCCTTGGAGTAATGTTCTAGTTTTTGGCCAGAATACTAAAAGGAAGGCAAGCAAACATATTGGTATTGTAATTATAGAAAGAAAGGTTGCCCCTAAGATCCCACATGCCTCAGGACCAATACATAGTCCTTGAGCAGGGGTAGGAATTAATATTACAAAAAACAAAACCGAAGTGAAAAGTAGTAAATTATTATTCTGATAATAAAATTTTTTCATATTGTTTGGTTTGTACCAAAGCACTTAGTCATTTATACATATTAAAGATTGGAAACTGATTTTTTTTACTAATCTTCTGAGTTATATTATTCTAATTACCACAGCCACATCCAGGAGTATCACAAGATGATTGATTAATTTCTACCTCTTGTTTTGTTTTTTGTTTCATCTTTCTGAGTTTGGCTAAACCCTTAAAAACACGTGATTTCATGATTACCCGAGAATAGAAGAATGCTAAATATTTTTTATCATAAATTCTATTCCCGATGGAAATTAAGAGTAAATTAATCTCCCTTCCATTCCACCTGCCACTTCGATAACTTGGCCTGTAACATGTCCAGAAATGGTATCTGAAGAAAGAGAAACACAAACTCTTGCTACATCTTCTGGTGTTGCCAATTTCTTTAGAGCCATAGTTGCTGTAGCTAGATTTATTGTATTCTCATCAATTCCATGTTCAACTTTTTTTGGAGTAATTGTCCATCCTGGTGCAACAGCATTCACTCTTATATTACCAATTGTAGCTACTTCGTTCTTCAAACTCATTAAAAGACCAGTAGTAATTGCTCCTTTTGCAACAGCATAGTCTGAGTGCCCTGCTTCTCCATAAATTCCAGCAGTAGAACCGATGAGTATCAAAGAACCGGTACCAATATTTTTTGCATTCAATAGGAATTGTTGGGCTGTATTTACAGTAACATTCAGATTATTCTGTATTGTAGAATTCCATCTATCCAAGCCTATTTCCCATAATGGAGACGCTTCTGGAGGATAATATCCAGCATTTGCTATACAAATATCTATTTTCCCATATCTTGAAATAATGTCTTCAAACATACTAATGGTTTCCTTTTCATTGGCTAAATTTGCCTTAGTAGCAAAACCGCCAATTTCATCTGCTAAAGAATTGGCAATTTCTTCTGAATTATTGTAATGAATTATTACTTTGGCACCTTCAGTTGCAAATTCTTTACAGATTGCTTGTCCAATCCCTCCGGCCCCTCCTGTGACTAAAACAATAGAGTCGTTGAGTCCTGTATCCATTATTTAATCGAATGAGTAATTCTACTTAGTATGCTCGGAATATGTAATGTCAATAAAAAAAGTATTAACAATTCAAAAATGAGGATTCATAAGTAAGTATGGCATCTTAGTCATATGAGAGCGATAACTACTGATTTAGGAGTAGCTGCATGTATCGTAAAGGAAAAGAAGATATTACTTGTTAAAGAATCTAGAGGTTCAAAGGCTGGATTATGGGGTATGCCCAAGGGAGCTGTTGATGAAGGAGAAGCCCCTGCAAAGGCTGTTCTTCGTGAATTAAGAGAAGAATGTGGAATTGAGGGAAAAGTCATTGGCTTAATTGCTGTGAGAGAACGAATTGAGAATGAAATTCCTGGTATATTCTTAGCTTATTCTGTGAAAATAAAAGAAAATGAAATTAAAATTGATTATAATGAAATATCAGATTATGGATGGTTTTTAATATCAGATTTTAAAGATATTAATTGGATAAGTGATGCAATGGAAAGTATTGCTAAAAGTGCAATCAAGGGTAATTTAATGGAAATGACAGATTACACTAAGCAAAAAAATAATCATTATGTTGTCTTTTCGTAAAGGTTGTTCTCAGAATACAATATCCATTTTTTCTGCCATTGGAGGCATTTCTCCAGTCTTAGCATAATAATACATTGAAGCCCTATTAACCGAGTCGACAGTAACGAAAAATAAACTGATAAGACCGATAAGGAATAGAACCATAACTATGCCAAAAATTACCCCATAATCTCCTAGGAAGAAAAGTGGTATACAAATTGAGACGCAAAGAAGAGTGGATAGAAACTGAATAATCCCAAGTCCACCTGTAGCACCAGCATTTTCGCCCCAAGTATCTGTAAATAATTTTGGACTAGATTGTAAACTGTCAAAAACGCCATGCTTATCCAAAACCATCATTGGTACTACAAAGAACGTTAACGCCCACCATGCAACACCAAGAATCCAATGAATTAACATTGCAAAAAAGGCGAGAGGGGAGTTTTCGCTTTGCGAGATGCCTTCTAGAATTTTCAAAAAAAGCCCAACGGTTCCTGAGATGATACCCCAAATGAATATACTTGGAAGACATTCACTTGCTTTCTTTATACCAAATGAAAAGCTAGGATTTGAGCCACTTGATAATCTTTCATATGCGCTGGCTATTATGGCTGAATTCCAAAACACTGTAATAATAGAGATTGCCATATAACCTAAGAAAGCAAGAGCTAGGGTGGCAAAAGCAAATGCATCTTCTTCATTTGAAGAGGTGTTATCAGTTGTTTCAGGAACTAATACACTAAGTCCAAAAGTTCCTGATATTACCAAAATAGCTACGCCCAAGGACAATATCAAAGAAATTAATGTATATATCATCAATTCTGGATCTGCGCGAACAACTTTCATTCCTAATTTAGTCATTTTCCATCCTCTTACAATTCTATCCCAAATACCAAGATTAAGTGTGTCTTGTGGCATAATAATAGTCGCTAGCGATATGTAGAATTAACTATTTCTACGTCATTATGAATATTATCATATATTGAAAGGACTATTCTTCTTCATGGTTATTGGCTGAAATATTTTCTCTTGAATTACTTCGGAAATTGGATAATAATAAAAATATCATCAAAATAGGTATTAAAAGTATAAAAATACCAATAATATCAGAATTAGTAAAAAAACTCGGTAAAGATATTGAGGGACCTATAATAAAGCCAATAATAAACATAGAAATAAGCAATAACAACAAACTAAAATCATCACGTGTCATTTGTAATTTTCCTTCGTTAAATGGACCTTTTTGGTATATAATTGTAAGAATTAAGATTAGACAAATTATTAAAAATAATAAAGGAACAATAAAAATTCCATCTTCTATAAATGATTCAGAGTTAGTTTCTAAATTTAATATAATTTGAGTACATAATACTATTATAATGATAGATAATAATCCAACCATTGCAAAATTTCTTTCGATCTTACCATTACTCATAGATATCCTTCCATTTTTACTAATTCTACTCTTTTTCCCATTCCATCACGTACACGCCTTACAAGGCCATCGCGTTCCATACTCGATAGTAACCTACTAGCTTTAGAATTTGTAAATCCTCCTTGGCGTACTAGTTCCGCCTGCCACATATTATTATCATTTGATCTTAAAATCGTGACTACTTTTCTTTCTGCTGATGATAGTAATGGTAATTTTTTTGTTGTTTTATCAATAACATCTAAATCTTTTCCAAACACTGACTGAGGATTTTTATTATTTAGTAACCAAGTCATTGATACACCGATAAGAACGCCTATGCTTGTAAGAAATAATGAATAAATAAGGTATGGCACTATATCATCAAAAGATGTTGAAGAAATTGTAAATGGGACTAATATTAGAAGCAATAACATGAATATGGCCATTCCCAATGTTATCTTGGCGATTTGTTCCATGGATTCTGATGAAGTAGATAATTCATCATTAGCCATATATTCACGAAGCCTGATTATAATTCAAATGTTGGGTGACTATGTGTAATGATCACCCAATATTTTACTTTGATGAACATGTTCAATAACATAATTGACGATCTTCAGACCATGTTCCGCCGCTCTCCTCGCAACTTTCTTGCGATGAATCTTCGTCATCAGTATCTTGTTCTGATTCTTCATCTAAAGATTCTGGATCGGAGTAATCTTTCACTGACCAAACACAATATGATTTGTCATCTTCAACAATCCATTCTCCTAGCCTAGATTCGCACATTTCTTGTGTTACATCAAATTTTGAATAATCTGTGCGATCTAAATCATCACGATCTAAACCATCTCTTTGGAAATTATTGCTAATTCTTGATATCAATCCTATATCTTGTCTTTGATCATGTTTATCTTCACGCTCGCAATCCTCTCCTTCGTAACACTCTTGGTAGTCTGCATGACGATTAGCCATTTCTTCACCTATTTTGTTCAAAATTGAATTGAAAGTACGGCGATCGTCATGAGTAGTTGCTAATCCTGCACAATCACTATGTGAGATACAATATGAAATTGCGATTGCCCCATTTTCCACCATTCTCATTTTATCTATAAGTTCTTTTTCACCAAAATCTTTCCATTCGTGGTGCTTATGGGAAGTTTTCATTCCTTTTTCTTTTGATTCAGAGCTTGAAAGATACTTCACCATTCCCTCTTCGTCAATTATAATCATCAGATCCTCGTTTCCTTCCCAATCTGGGTATTCAGCTTCCCAATCGGCCTTTATTTCCTCCCAACCTGGGTAGTTATCTTGCCAATAAGCCTTCTTTTCCTCCCAATCTTGCATATCTAAATTTACTTCCTTCATCATAGGTTTTGCTCTAAGATCCATGGAGAATAACATTGTAGTAAGTACTTCAGAATCAGCATCACAATCTACATTGTCTATACAAAATTGTAAAGCAGTAGTCAATATTCTATTTGCTTCCACTCTTTCTTGCAGATGCGTTTCTCTATCTTCATCAGATATATCCATTCTATCAGACAAAAATGATTTAAGTTTGCCTTTCAATCCTTTTTCATTCTTTTCTAATTGTTCCCATGTAGCATCTCCTACTGCATCATCAATTACTCCTGCATATGGGCTATCTTCAGCATACCGAGGCTCAACAAGATTGTCGACACTAGTACTTACAGATGCCCCTGCCAATAATGAAATAGCGGCAAGTGCTAAAATTATGCTGAGGGATCTTTTTTGTCGATTATTTTTTTCCATATCATTATACATTTTCATCACCTTGATTAATGATTAAATGCAAAACCATATCAAAATGTTCAATAAATGCTTAATAATCTATGAAAAAACCTGCAAAACAATCTTCTCAAAATAGATGGAGGAGTGGCGGACCCACCGCGATTCGAACACGGGTTAAAGGCTCCGCAAGCCCCTGTGATATCCAGGCTACACTATGGGTCCAGTGGGTGAGCGAGGGCTAACTTCTGTTTAATCTCGACGGTTTATTTCTATTTTATTGTCATTGTAGTATTAATTCATGATGTGTGAGTCATAATGAAATATTGGAACTATCTCCAAAATGCGTGAATCTACAGAAGCGCTTGAAGGTGGGCGTTATTGGTGTTGGCAATATGGGCTCTGCTTTAGTTAGAGGAGTTATCGAAAAAGGGATTATTGATGAAAAATCAATCATAATCTGTGATATTGATGACAATAAAGTGGATATACTATGTAAAGAGTTAGGAGTGATTGCAGGAATTGATGCAGAAAATGTTGCAAATTTATCAGATTTAATTATATTAGCATCTAAGCCTCAGAATATTACAAGTCTTCTAAAACAAATTTCTAATGAAGTAGGCCCAAGTCAAACGGTGATGAGTATTGCTGCTGGCATAACAACCTCATCAATAGAAGAATTTCTTCCTAAAATTCCAATTATACGTGTCATGCCTAATCTTCCTGCTTTAATTGGAGAAGGTATGAGCATATTTTGCAGAGGAACATACGTGAGTGATATTGATGTAAACAGAGTAATAACTGTTTTAGAAGCTATTGGGATTTGTTCAGAATACTCTGAAGAATTAATGGATTCTGTTACTGCATTGAGTGGAACTGGTCCTGCATATGTATTTCATACAATAGAAGTAATGATAGAAAGTGGAATTGAAATGGGTATGACCAAAGAAATGGCTGAAGAGTTGGTTCTACAAACGGTATATGGATCTGCATTACTTGCCATGAAATCCAAACTCAGTCCAACCGAACTTCGCAAAGAAGTAACGTCTAAAGGAGGTACTACGGATGCAGCAATAAACCATCTTGCAAATAATGACTACAAAAAAATTGTCATTGAGGCCATACTTGCAGCAAAAAATAGATCGAAGGAGTTAGGAGATTCAAAATAGATTACTGAATATTAGAGTATGTGATTAAGGGTGATTTTTTGCCTAATTTATCGGAAAGGGATAGTTAAATTTTAAAAATGGCTAATTGAATGTTGTGTATAAAACCGTTTATTATTTATTTTATTTAATAAAATATTAAGTACTCTTATTAAAACCTATTTACATGTCTAATAATAGTGACACAAGCTTAACGCCGTACATGTTGATTGG
>QQRX01000065.1 GCA_003602595.1 Candidatus Poseidoniales archaeon
TAATAAGTGTCCCAGTTATTATCGATTTGGCTTATTTCCCAACCAGAACCATTATATTTAGCATATTTCAACTCATCATTCGTCTCATCTTTGTATGAAATATGAGGCATTTCATTATTATCCAATGTTAAAGATGGATATTTTCCAACCTGTCCTTCAGAATCTATTATGGTAGTTTCCCATATACTTCCTTCCTTTTTCGCATAAACTAGATTTGAGTTAGTATATTCCCAATATGCTGCATGCAAAACTCCTGAACTATCTATTTCCATCGAAGAATACCATCCTCTATCTGCAAAAACAGTTCTTTTTATGTCTCCTGATTCATGAATAATGAGTTGTTTTAATTCCGATTCATCAGCATCAATATATATTGCATTCAACTCTTGATTTTGATCATAGTACAATGATGTACCTGGTTCAGAACCCGAAACATCGCCCGTTCCTGTCAAATTTACTTTTTCATTCCAAACTGTTTCTGTGTAAACTGTTGTATACCTGACTAATCTATGATTATTATTGTTATCTGAATATGCAATGTGGACTGTTCCCTCGGAATCAACAAAAGAATCGGGCCAGTTACTATTCTTCCCTGAATTGTCTTCAACGTCATATTTATGCCACTTTCCTCCATTATTATACATTACTACTACATTATCCGTTCCTGCGAAGTCCACAGTAGTTACTCTAGGGTTATTTAGGCTGTCAATTCCAAGCCTAATGGGAGTAGTAGTAGATGTCTGAATGCCGAATGTATTGATTTCTTCTATATTCCAATTAGATCCATCATTAGTGGCATATCTTATAGAGTTACTTTCTCCGTAGTATGCTATTTGGGTTAAATCATGAGAATCAATTTGTAGGCTAGAGTATAGTCCTACATTCTCACTAGCAGGATCATCGACCTTTTCAAAGATCCAACTTGAACCATTCCATATTGCTAATTCTAAATTTGAACCTGTTGTATTATGATATGCAATTCTGGGGTAATCATTACTATCTAAGCCAATTGAAGCATGCCGTCCTCTATCGTTACTATCATCTGCAGTTACAGCAGTATCAATCCATGTTGCGCCGTCATAGTAAGTATATCCTAAAGTATCATTTTTATCATCATAATATGATATATGAGGGTAATCATTTGAATCTAGTTCTAAGGAAGACTCTAGTTTACCGACCCAAGTATTCAATGCTCCTGAAATTGTAATATCTCGAATTTGTGTTTTATTCCAAGAAGTCCCATTGTATGTGGCATACATCAAATACAAAATATCGTTAGATGGATTAGCATCCCAAATAAAATAACTTAGATGCAAATTTCCTACTGAATCAACTTCCAAATCTTTTACTCCCCAACCGGCCCAATAGTTACTAGCTCCTGACTCAATAATACTCGGCGCAGACCATTGTGTTCCGTTAAAGAAGGTATATTTCATATTCTTATCATCATATTTATGATATACTACATGTTTATTGCCATTCGGAGTAACTGCAGTAGTTGCAAAATAATTATTAGTTGCAGTAACTGGAGTTGATTCGGAACTATTAGTTAGTCTGTTATAGTAAACCAGTGAGTCATCAGTATAATCATATGCAACAATATTAGTTTGATTTCTTGAATTTACATTTATTGATACTCCATTGCCTATATTATTACTGCCTGAGTAAACATATTCTGTATTCCATACACTTCCATCATAAATAGCATAACCTAAATCTTGACTTGAGTCGTCGTAGTATGCAAGACTCCAAAGATTACCTATTCTAATTAATGCGGGATAATCCGGATTACCATCTGAAGTTATAACATCCGAACTCGGGCTATTATATTCCGTCTGTGATGATTTACCCCAACAAATAGATTCTAAATTATCCATTATTACACAAGAAGTATCACTACCAGCATTGATACTATCTACATTATAATTGTCCCATATGGAAGAGACTAAACTTCTACTTGAAGAAAGGTCAACCAACTGAGGCTCAACACTAAACTCGCCATTATATCTAGGATTTCCTAGCACATTGAAGTGTTTTCCTCCATTGTAGCCCCAGCAGTATGTTTCATCATTATCGTAATTCGTTTCTGCAATGAAGCAAGAATGACGATTTCCTAGTGCTATTTCCGATATTGAATTAGTATCAGTTAGAACAACTAGAGAAGGAGTATTTTGATCATCGCTAGTTCCAAATGCATAATTTTTTGTGGATAAATCGTCTATTCTCAATTGACATCTATAACAATATACTTCAAATTTTAAAGAACCACTTTTATCAGAAAAATCTTCAGGTACTGTCATAGTTATTGTTGTCTTACCTTCATCAAATGATAACCAACTATTATCATTCCACCTAGTTGAAGAATTATCATTAACTGTTCCTATTAAAACATCACCAGCCCAGACTTTAACCCATTCGCTTGATTGGCCTTGGTTCCCAAAATCACTAGCATCAAATTCGAATTGTATTTTCGATCCAGGGACTAGGTTCAGAGTACCTTCTGGTAATTGATATAAACTATTTGTCCAGCCATTGCGGTAGTCCCATTTTAATATTTCATTTTCATCTTGAGTTTCTATTCTCCAATAATTTTGATAGTTTCCGCCTTTTATCCATCCCAATTGAGTAACATCATCAAAGTTTTCGTTGATATCACTCTGAACATTGATATCACTTATTCTTCCAAGTCTATAATCATCGCCTTCGCCCCAACAGTATAGTCCTGCTTCTAATGTCTTGAGACAATTATGAGATGTCCCAACTGCTAGATCTCTAACTAATTGGCCTTCTGGCAAAATTACATATTCTGGATATTCATAGGAGGAGAACGTGCCTCTACCTAATTCTCCAGCAGTGTTTCTTCCCCAGCAAACTACGGTAAAATCTAATCCAACTGAACACGCATGAGCAGCGCCTGCATCTATTGAATTTGCTTTGAATCCATCCGGAAAATCAACCATTACAGCAGAATTTATTGCATTCATGCCTACAGTTGTATTGCCAAGCTGGCCTTCCGAATTATCTCCCCAACATGCTACTGAATTGTTAGATAATAATGCACATCCAAATTTCTCGCCTAATGACAATGCGTCAGATTCTCCTAAACTTAAATCTCCAGTAACAGCACCATCATTGGCTTCACAAATGCCATCGTTATCAGTATCGGAAGGATAGCTTGTACTATCTTTAAAATCGGTACCACATTCTTGTTCTTGTAATCTAGTCCATCCATCTCCATCAATGTCAAGATTAAGTCCTGAACTGGTCATGCCCTTTTGCCTTAACAAATAAAATGGATTCGGATCACCCGGATAATGTGCAAATCCCCACATTTGCCCCATATCGGTAATTTCTACTGCCATCCACCCAGAATCTCCAATATTCTTTACTTCATTGTAATGCCACTGGTTATTCTTTTTATGAAGGGTAAATTCTCCATCTGATGTACCTGCCAGTATAACGACTGTTGTATCTGGGGCTGATGCAATATCTACAACTCCAGTGCTATACTCCGATGCTATTCCTTCAGTTGACCATGAGCTAGAAGAAGTACAAGATGTTTCACAGTATGAGTATTTCAATCCATTGGTCATGTTATTATGTACAATATGAATTGATTTATCTACTCCAATATCTATTGCTAAAGACGCATTCGAAATAGACACATTTCCAAAATTACTAACTGTTATACTATTCCAATTACTAATTGACGAATAACATAGATTGGAACATTTCGAAGCCAGAACAGCAGTATGAAAATTCACATTGATATATGTAACCCAAATCTCGTCATCATGTGATATATCACTATCTAGCCCATAACCTCCAGTGTTTAGTGCTTGGCTACCAACTTCGGACCAAGAATCTGAATCTGTACAATCATCAGATTCCAAACAAGTAATAATTATCATTTCTGTTGCAGTCAATGTAAAAAGATAGAAATTACCGGAACTATCAATTTCTGCACTTAAAGTAGTGCCACTCCATTCTGAATCAAGCTCAACATAGGCCCATACACTATCTATTTTTGTTGAATAGACAGGCGCATCGCTCTCCATGAAGAAAATATGTGCATTATCATCCGAATCAAGAACAATGCTTGTATCATATATCTCTGAGTCCCATTCAACTACTTTCTCTATTGTCCATTTATTTTTATCAAATATTCCAAATTTTAATTTATTTGAGTCATCATCTACATATGCTATACTTGCACAGTTCTTTAATGTTAAAGTACTAGATACTTTGTTACCAACGCTACTGGATGTACTATCTAGTGCCTTTTTTTCTGCTATTGTCCCTTCTGCCTGAGTATCACACTCGATCGAAAATGTTGGTAATGGCATAAAAAGCTGGACGTAAGCTAAATTATCGCCCATTTCATTGACTTGTTCGCCCATTGCACCAGTTAATTCTAAACCTGTTCTGCCATCTGCTCCAGTTCCCCAACATTTTACTTGTGCGTTATCTAGTAAGGCACATGTGAACGCATTTCCTGCCTGAATTGAAGTAGCAAACCTACCACTACCTAATTGTATGGATTCCAATTCGTTACCCATTTCATTGTCATCATCTCCTCTATCGTATCCATCTCCATAGCCAAGTTGTCCAAAGCCATTGTACCCCCAACATTTTAAGACACCATTTGTCAA
>QQRX01000066.1 GCA_003602595.1 Candidatus Poseidoniales archaeon
CATTTATAGAAAATTACGATACGTAAACCCCTCTTCGATAGGACCATGGAAACTTCATGTGGATTTATATTGATTAATTATGATAGTATATTACTTCTTCAATATCCTCAAGGACATTGGAGTTTTCCAAAAGGCCATGTAGAAGAGCAAGATGAAGATCACCATTCTACAGCTTTAAGAGAATTAACAGAAGAAACCGGGATAAAAGAAATAATGATAGTTGATGGCTGGCACACTCGTACAGAATACACATTTAAACGAAAAGGAAAAGATATTTCAAAAGAGGTATATTGGTATTTAGCCGAAACAGAAGAGTTAGATGTTACATTATCTCATGAACACACCAATTATTTATGGTTAAACTTTGATGATGCTAAAACATATCTAACATTTGATCAAGAAAAAGAAATAATTGATTCTGTTTATATTTTTAGAATCAATTCAGGACTTCCAGTTTAATCACTTTTAGTCCTCATTCCAAGTGGTGTCCACAAAACCTCTTCTTCTTCACATTTTGCACTTATCCATCTCCCCATAACAAACATCCAGTCCGATAAACGATTCAGATAAGAAATTATTTCAATTCTTACTGCTTCTTTTCCATCACTTTCTAGCATTGAACAAGCAATCCTTTCGGCTCTTCTAGCTACAGTCCGAGACACATGTAAACTTGCAACAGGTGCAGATCCAGTTGGCATAATAAACGACTCTAATGGTTCTATATCTTCAAGCCATTCATTCATTTCATCAACCAACTTATCTCCCTCCTCTTCACCTATCAATACCATCATTGATGGAAGTTTTCCAGGTGTACAGGCACATTCTCCTCCAATATCGAATAATTCTTGTTGTACTCGTCCCAAAACAATATCAAGAGATTTTTTTATTTCATCAGATGCTATATTGAATCTTTTTAATTCCATTCTAACGAACCCAAGTTGAGAATTCAATTCATCAATAGTACCATACATTTCTACTCTCGGATCTCCTTTACCCACTCTTGAACCATCCAATAGTGAAGTTTCTCCTTTATCTCCTCCTCCAGTATGAACTCTTGTTATGCGAACCATTGCATATCTGCGAGAGCACCTGTTATTTTGAATAATTCGTGTCAAAAACTATAAAGAAATTTCAGCAAGTGAATTTTTTATTATTTTAGTCCAGGATTCATCTAGAGCAGACCATCCTCCACCCTTCTCTAATTCTAATAGATGTTCAGAACTTTTTTCCTCATCTCCAATTTCTTCATATATCAAAAATAATGCTGCATGACTCATAGTATTAAGCCACGGATCATTCATATCCCACGATTTTTTAAAATGCTCTATTGCACCATTTTTCCCATAAATCAAACCTCTTTTTATTTGTCTTAATCCAGATTTTGACCATGAGATGCCAGGAACGCCTACCACCAAACCCCTAAAAGCAAGATAAATTTCTAACATCACAATTATAGAAGCTATTATGAATGACATTATTTGTTCATTCATTGATGAATTAACCCAATCAACAGTCAACAAATCAATTGCACCAATACATAACAATAATCCTCCAAATGGTGCTAAAATCACATCTTGCTTTGTAATGACCATATGCCTTACTCCAATAATTATACCAAAACTTCCATTAATTACAGTTATCAAAGCTGGCAATTCTTCAAGTGTTTCTCTAGGTGCTGTACTTGCAATAGTAAAAATAATGCCGAAAAAAATAATCAAAAAAGCAAACCTTCCTCCAATTTCGGGAAATGGTTGATATCTACTATAATATAGAATAACTCCTCCAATCAAGAAATAAAATAATATCCAAAAATTTAGTGAAATCATTATTCCACCACTTCTCCCTTCCATCCTGGATTCCAAAATTTATCATTATCAAGCCATTCTAGCCATTCTATTGAGTCAGCCTGTAAAAGCCTAAAAGCTCTCCTGTCTAGTCCTTCAAGTAATGAATCAGAAACTTCTCCAATCTTGTTTGCAGCCGTCCATTCTATTTGCATTTCTCTAACTTTTAATTGCCCATCTGTGTGGTTATTGAAAGACTTTTCACAAACCTCTCGCAAATCTTGTAACCACATTCTAGCTCCACGCATATGAGGTTCTTCCACAAAAGGTTTAGTCTTACGTCGACGACGCCAACGACTCATAATGATGTTTCGCAAGAGCCCCCGGTCTTGATGCTTTGCGAAATCCTATTACACAGAAGCCTCTGGATATATTTGTGGGCAGAATAATAGTTCATATTTTTGGTAAACCAAAAGATAATAATTTGGCATCAATAATCGACGATTATTCTAACAGAATAATTTCTAGGGGAATAATAGTTAAGATTTATTCTGATAAAAAAGATAATAATAATTATGAAAAATATTTAACTAATCTCAAAGGTAATTTGATAATTTTAGATGAAAATGGAACTCAGAAAACAAGTAAGGAACTATCTAACTTAATATCACAAATATCACTTGGTAATGAAACAGTAAATTTTGCCATAGGCCCTCCTGATGGATTTAGCAATAAACTGAAAAATATATCAATCACACAAATATCACTTTCAAGGATGACATTAACTCATGAAATGGCAGCATGTATACTATTAGAGCAAATATATAGGGCCACTGAAATTATCCGAGGTGGACCTTATCACAGAGAATAAATTATTTAATTCGATTTACTGAATTAGATATTATTTTTAAAGCATCTATTAACACCACATCATTATCCCAAAAACCCTCATTATTTTCACCAATAGATACTTCTTCTACCAGCAACTTAGATGCCCTTGAAACCTCATCTACAATGGTCACTGTAGCCTTCCTCGCTGTTCTTGAAAGTGGATTCAAATCAATTACTAATACTTCTTTACCTAGTGCAATCAGTGCTTCGCATCGATCTCCGTCTTCCAAGGGGACTAATACTACATCTGCTTTTTCTATCCCGTCTACACAACATATTGAACGAGGTCCTTCTAATCCAATAATTTTACCTTTACAATTTTCACCTAATATTT
>QQRX01000067.1:0-2472 GCA_003602595.1 Candidatus Poseidoniales archaeon
ATGTCTTTTCGCAATCAAAGTACAACCATAAAAAGCAATGCAGATTAGAATTACGTGCCATTGATTGATGAAATCAATTAAAAAAATACGCGGTGAATAAGTTACACTATTTGTAACAATTGCATTACCGCTGGCAAAGGTACCTGATATTTGTGATTGAAGAGGGCCTAGAATATGTCCAGTGTATATTTGATTTTTCAATAGAAATAGTACAATAATAAAAATATAACCAAGTATAATGTACTTACTTTCTTCAGTTTTTTTCCTCAAATAATAAAGAATGGAGATCCATACGCCAAGATAAAGATAAGGATATTTTGTCAAACCAACAATAGCAGTGAGTATTCCCACCATAATAAGGCTATACCGATTTTTATTAGAGCTTAGATGAAGATGGTGAAAAACAGAAATAATCATCCCAGCCACTGCTACATCGAGAAGCATTGTCCTACCATACATAATAGTTACAGGTAATAAGCAAAAAACAACACCTGCAATGAAACCCCACTTAGTATTACTGAAATATTCTCCGACATGTTGTATTGACCATGCCGTCGAGATTAGAAGGAGTGTCGGTGTCAAGTAAATAATTGAAATTTCTCCAGTAAACCAAAGTTCAATAGCTGCTATTCCTGAAATTATTTCCGGTCGGAATGAGTAATCCATTCCTTGGTGGGTCGGTTCCCAATTCCATCGATCAATAATTCTATTCGAAATCTGAAGATGATAAGCTTGGTCATAGAAAGCAGGCATTAAATGGTAGTATGTTAGAAAACCTGTAAAAAATATGACAGCCGGGAGTATTAGGAATCTGATATCTTTAAATTCAAAACGTAGATTTCTCATAGTATAAATCCAATATATCGTCAAGGTAATACACATAGATATTAGCAACATTGGAGGTAACCAGAAACTTGCACCAAGAGACATAATCAGTCCAAAAAACATCAAGAGAGGCATTAACTGGAGAGTAATTTGATGCCCCAGGCTCAAATGTTCACTCATGAATTAAGTGTCATTGTTCTATGTTTATAAGTCCTAATAGAGACTTACCTTACTAATTCTTAAACCGATGAGTTTTAGACTATTCGTTAACGATGAATTCTACAGGACTTGAAGAAATTGTAGAAGCCATCGACGAGGTACTAGCTTATTCGAGTATTTTTCATCATCACATGTCAATCGAGGATTTATTGAGACACATCAGGATAAAATCTTTAGAAAGTGATCTCATTTTAGCAATTCAGACATCATCTCATTTATTCTTTGAGGAAGGGATTGTTTTTTCCAGTAGGTATCCAAAGAATCCAAATCATGCCAAAAAGAAAGAACTAGCCGCTAAATCTCTTGAAAAAACAAAAGAAGTCTTGTCAATACTGAATTCCTGTANCCACATTACAGGCCTCGCTATTACCGGCTCAGTTGCTGCAGGTGTGAATTCAAAAGACGGAGATGTTGATGTATTGATAATCACAAAACCAGGATGGGTTTGGAGAATAAGGGCATTAGCTATTTATCTTTCACACAAGTATCCAGGTGGGGATCTACTCTGCCCGAATATGGTAATTTCTGAAGACTCTTTAGAGTTCGAGGAAGCTATCTATACCGCTCGAGAAATAATGCAAATCATCCCAATAAAAGATAGTGGTGGGCTAACTGAACTTTATGCAAAAAATATGTGGGCACAAGATATTTTACCAAATGCAAGTCGAAAACAAACTATTCATATTTCCGAATTTCATCAATATCCATGGTGGTGGAAGGTTATGAGAATCCCCTTAATTGGTGGTATTATTGAAAAATGGGAAGCCTCAAGAAGAATCAAGCAATTGACAAACTCATCGCAATCGGAAGAGGCAGTCTATTCGAAATCAATTTGTAGAGGACATGAAAATAGCCATAAGTTGCGTATTGAAACAGAATACAATAAGGTTGTTGAGGCTATCCGATGAATCCTGAGAAGTATCGAAAATCGGTTGCTAACTATTATGATGAAGAGGCTGAAACCTTCGAATCTCGTGCAAATGAAAACCATGTATTGGGGACTCTTAGAGAAATATTTCGTAAGGAAGTTCTCAAAGGCGAAGTTCAAAATTTACTAGAAATTGGTTATGGCCCAGGTCTTGATATGGTTTGGTTTGCTGATCTCAAAGAAGTCGAGAATGTACATGGGCTCGATATTACTCCAGAATTTTATAAAATAGTTTCCCAGAAGGCAGAAAAATCAATTAAAATAAATGCTCTTCTCGGTGGTCCAGAAGATTCAACAAAGTACCTTTCACCCAATTCAATAGATACAATATACGTTTTTTTTGGTGCTCTGAATACGTGTGGAGACCTCGAAAAGGCAATTTTTGAACTATCAAAAATTATGAAACCAGGAGGAAGAATTGTTGCGACTTTCGTCAACAAATGGTATGCCTTTGATATTCTATGGAATATTATAATGCTAAGGCCAAATGCTGCAATCAA
>QQRX01000067.1:2900-6494 GCA_003602595.1 Candidatus Poseidoniales archaeon
GTCTTTTGGTGACCTTTTGAACAATACATGCAAAATCCTCTTGTCGGCATCGGCTGATTAATTTTGGATGAAAGATACCACTTTTTCTCATCTCAACTAATTGCCATACATATTCAGCTAAATCATTTACAGTCACTATCGCCATCCATTGTCTCCCATTTCCAATTATAGGTATTTTGTCAGTCATAATGTACATCTGTGAAAACCATGAACCCACGCCCAAGACATAAGGGGCTCTAATGATGGCAATATCACTTTCTTGTGCGAGATATTCTCTAAATGGTCTTTCAGCGATCGAGTAAGATTTTGCAAAACCAGTTGGTCTAATCTTATCACTCGTTTTGACTAAATCCTCTCCTCGATCGCCATAAGTCAAACTCCCATTTATAGCAATGATAAATATTTCAGACTCACTTTCTGTAACTGCATTTAGCATTTTTCTGAATGCTTTTTCCGCTCTAAGTGAAATATCATCACGAACTATAACATTTTCAGCATTTGCCCGAGCAGCCACAATAATGCATGAATAAGGCTCTATTATTTTCTTCCAATCTAGTTCTTCATCTAGATAGTTAAGATAAACAAAGTCACCATTCTCATATTTTATCTCATTTTTGTAATAGGTTCCTGTTAGTTTAATATTTTTGGGAGCTTTAGAAACAATGCTCTTGCCGATAAAACCAGAAGAACCAAGGACAAGGACTCTCATGATTGTTTCTAATGGCCTACATACATTGAATTTACCTATTTACTTGCCCAACCATCAAATCAAAATAAAAGAATAGTACTTTATTAGCATGTAATTATAGCAGGACTTATTCCTCAGGCGGCAAGTGATAATGGTTACAGGATATAATGAATCAGAAAAATCTCTTTCTAGTTCACAACTGGCTTTCTGGATGCTTTTCGTCGGCATAGCCTTCCTAATGATTTATGTAAGGGCTATGAGTAGTCTAAACGCACATCCCATCTTCTTGGTATATGTTTGGGCGGTTGCAGTAACGATAATTTTTCGATATGTATTTTATGCAATTTATGACCCTCCTCTTTCAGAATTAGGTAAATACCAACCCAGTGTGATGATAATTATTCCAGCAAAGAATGAATCCTCTGTAGTCTATGAGACTGCTAGGGCAATAAATGAACTAGAATATCCGAGAGAGAAACTACAAGTTGTAATGGTGAATGATGGGAGTAACGATGACACCGGCTACTGGATGGAAAAGTGCGTTAAAGACTTTGACTATCATGTAATTCATCTGGAAGATAACCTTGGCAAGAGACGAGCAATAGCAAGGGCTATGGAAATCAATAATTCAGTAATTACAGTTCTTGTAGATAGCGACTCCGCTTTAGAGAAATCTTCAATATTGGAGGGTTTAAGAGGATTTATTTCACCAAAAGTCGCTGCAATATGTGGGCATACAGATGTAGATAATGCCGCATCTACATGGTTAACTAGAATGCAAGCTCAGCAATATTTTATCGCATTCAAGACCTTCAAATCACTTGAGGGTTTCTTTAGTAGTGTGATATGCTGCAGTGGTGCCTTTAGCATGTACAGGACTGATGTCATAAAGCCACTTATGGAAGAGTGGACTACGCAGAAGTTCTTGGGGACGGTCAGAACTTTTGGAGATGACAGAGGACTCACAAATCTTTTACTCAGAGATGGTCATGATATCATATATCTCCCTGAGGCTAAAGCCCGTACCATTGTCCCTCGGACTTTTGGTGTTTATGTAAGACAACAACTCCGATGGAGACGCTCTTTCCTAATGGAATCAATCAGTGCGTTAGGGCACATGTGGAAAAGGCCAATAGGGGCTTCGCTAATGTTTTATATCGTCCTGTTTCTAACTATGGCGTCTCCATTCGTCGTATCTTATTTCCTGATAGTAGGTCCTATATTTGATGATTTTAACCCTCTCGTTTATATCTTTGGTTTGACTTTAATAATACTACTTCATCAAGTATTTTATTGGGCCTTCCAACTACCTCCTGCTGATAAAGTAGGTTTCTTTTCCTTGTTGCCGATGTTACCTGTCTGGATATTCTTTACTCTACTATTACTCCCTTGGGCTATGGTTACATTAACAGACAGTTCATGGGGGACTCGATAGAGGTGAATTTTAGACAAATAGTTAGAGCATCTTCTTGGTGAAAATATGCAACATAATAATCAGTTATTCTGCTCCTTTAATAAAACCCAGATTGTACTGCTTGTTCTAATTCTGCAAATGAGAAAAGAGAATCTCGAAAATCTTCATCTTCTTCATCTTTTTTAATTCGTAGATAATTAATAGCAGCCGCCTGTCTTTGTAAGTAAAATGGAGATTCAAAATTCATTGAAAATATTTTTTTAATCATCCAGTTTACTTCGAACCAACTCAATCTAATTTCAGATGTTTCTACTTTGTGAGGTAAACATTCAAATCCTCTATGATTAAACGTCTTATCTGAATTATAGCTTGACTCATCTTCTTTACTCCACCCTGAAAAATCTACAGTAACTCCGTTAATGTAGTCATAGTGATTAGTTGGAATATATATAATCAAATTTTCATCTTGAAATTTTTCATATTCAATTCCAGGAAATCTCTTATCTTCAAAAAAAACTTCGATAGCTAAGTGACCAGGGGGATTGACGCCCCAAACTCGAAATGTCATTATGCATTTTTCAATTTCCTCTATTCTTTTTCTGGCATTATCTGTGAGTATTATTGGTAACATTTTTTCCCCTCTGTATCATTTTGATAAGTTTGTCACACTCACCAAATTGGCGCAGTCATGGTCCATGACGTGCTAGGTTTATGCCAATCTCTTAATTGATCGGTTTCTAATCTTATTTGTACACTTTCTCCTGCTTCAGTCTCAAAATCAATCAATTCAAACTCAATATTTTTTTCATTTGTTCTAAATGTATCATCAAACAAAATTTGCTGTTCCATCACATTACCATCCTTGGTATACTCGATTATGACTCTCAAATGACATTCTTGAAATGGGTTTCTTAATGAACAAGATTCGCTACTACCATCATGAGTTACGGTCACTACACCTTCGAAGTTAACCATCCCTGGAACGGGGACAAGGCCAATAATAGTTGATTTTGCAGTTGGAGAACATGCACATTCCATATTATCGGACTCCACATATCCCGATTTTTCTACCATTACAATAATCGTAGCCAATTCTATTCCTCTAGAGGATGTTGAAGTTGCGGTAACGGTATAGTACCCTGCATCCTCGTAAGAGTGAGAAGCTTCTTTTCCGGTAGCAAAACTACCATCTCCAAAATCCCAAGTAACCATCCCCTTTGCATTCAAACTTTCAAAAAAGAATTCATGTAATTTAGTTGTAATTACTTCTTCTTCATCATTATCTCCCTCATCAACCTCAATTAGAATATATTCATTAACGCCAGACATTGATGATGCATTTACTGCAAATGGCGCACTAGAAGAAGAATTCATTTCAGATAATTTCGCTATGGCTACTCCTCCGGCAGTTGATATCATTATTATCATTGATAGCCCAAAGGCAGATAATGCTATTCTCACGATTTACTTAAGTAAAGAATACTTATCAATC
>QQRX01000068.1 GCA_003602595.1 Candidatus Poseidoniales archaeon
ATAGCACCATTAGAGTAGCCAGTATACACTGGGGAAGACACATCAACTAAAGAAGTCCCATTGTGATATAATTCGGGTAAATCAGAACAAATGCCCATGAATGACTTTATCATAACAACTTGATTTATCATTGATTGTTCTAGTCTCTCTGCTTGATGTTGGAAATTTTCCATATTTAATACCGCATATTCTATACTTAAGGTATCATCACTTGCCCAGCCATAGAAGCTGGTTCCTAGCATAGCTGCATTATTTTCATTAGCCCAGCCATATAATCCAGAAGTGTCACCAGTTCCAAGGAATCCATGCCCCCATATTGTCAAATCTGCCGGCTCAGAAATAGCGGTTTGAGGAATTAATAGCCAAAATGGTATCTCTCTATTTTCAACAAAAACAGGAGTTCGGTCTGTATCTGAGGTTCTTCTAATTAAAGTAGGAGGGTAAAACGACTCAGTGTATTGAGGAGCCGTATAAGTTCCTGTAATCATCCAATGACTTAGATTTCCACTCTCATCCATGACTTCTTCATTAGTCTCTACTGTACAATTTATTCCATTCTCACCTATTCTGTCTAAGGCATCATTTCTCATAGAAAGTAATGGACCAATGATTGATTCTGTAGATGCGGTATTGAAAACCCATGCAGTTTGTAAAGAATTGATTGATCTGTCAGTATTTTCTGTAATCCATGAAAATAATAAATTAAAATTAGATCTTCTTTCTTCGATATCAGGAGAATTGGTTATTACATTATCACGTAGAGCCGCAAAACCGACCGGTGCATCAATTAAATTGCCGTCTGAATCTTTAAGATTACTAAATAGAACCACATAGGACGTATTATGATCTAGCGCTTCAATAGTCCTTAAATGGATAATAGTTGGTTCACTAATATCAGATCTGATATCTAATTCAGTCCAATGTGGAACTATTTCACCTGTTTCTTGATTAATGATCATTGATGGATGACCTACTTCTAAGCTTTTTTCGATATTATACTGGCCTGCCATCTCAGATACGTCAGGTTCTGAATCAAAGGCAGTCATTATCTGAGTATTTGGGCTAGCTCCATCTAATTGATTTATTATTGGAATATGAATCTGTCCGACAGTTCCTGATTTAGGAATTGTATTAGGAGAATATGAAATTCTTTTTCCTGTAGGCGTAGAATCATCTTCAACTAAAAATGCATCAGAAGGGAATGGTAACATACAGTGTATTGGATTAGTATTGTCGCAGCCGTCTTTATGAGGTATTGATAATAAATCAATAGAGTCGTCCTCTAAAAATTCACAACTATCGGGGTCGGGAGTTGTAGCATTGGAATCAAAATTAATCGCTGAAGAATCCATACACCCGATTCCTATGATATCATTTTGTTCATCTTGGACATCTTTTTCATCAGAATCATTTCCTAGACAACCTGCAGAAAAAAGCATCATGATTATTATTAAGATAGTCGAAATTTGATTTTTTTTATACTTCATTTACTAAACCTCAGTTAGTGTAGTAATCCACACCGTTCTAATGCGGTAATCAATTAGTTATGAAAGTCTTCATAGAAATAAACAATAAATGTGTAATTATTAGAATATAAAATAAATTACGTTGAAGAGGTATTATCTAAATTTAGATATATCAAATGCATCTTCTTTGTTCAATCTTTTTGTTACTTCTGGCAAGGGATATTTTAATCCTGTTGCGGTGTTGAAAAGAATTGTTTTATCATTTTTATCTACTAGACCTTTTTCTATAGCTATTTCATATGCAGCAAAAGTTGCAGCCCCTTCAGGGGAAAGTAGAAACCCATCTTTTTGTCCTATATCGTCACAAACTTTAGTGATGTGCTCATCGGTAACTGCAATTGCAAAACCACCCGATTCTTTAATCGCATCTAGAATAAGAAAATCTCCAATGGCAGAAGAAACTCGGATTCCACTTGCTAATGTTTCTGCGTTTTCCCAAAATTCTGCATGTCTCTTGTCTTCATCCCACGCCTTTACAATTGGAGCGCAACCTGTAGACTGGACTGCAACCATCCTTGGTAATTTACAATCTATCCATCCTAATTCAAGTAATTCATGAAATGCTTTCCACATTCCAATTAAACCTGTTCCGCCTCCAGTGGGATAAAATATTACATCAGGCAAGTTCCATCCTAATTGTTCAGCTAATTCTAGTCCCATGGTTTTTTTTCCTTCTATACGATATGGTTCTTTAAGGGTTGAAACAGCAAACCATCCAATTTCCTTCTTCCCTTCATTAATTATTTTACCGCAATCTCCTATTAATCCATTAACTAAAAACGTATCAGCACCTTGTGCTAAAGTCTCTGAAGTATTGATTACAGGTGTGTTATCGGGACATAAGACCGTAGATCTAAGGCCGGCTCTTGCAGCATATGCTGCTAAAGCCGAACCTGCATTTCCATTAGTAGGTATAGCAAGATGTTTGAAGCCAAATTCTTTTGCCATTGAAACTGCCATGCCTAATCCCCTAGCCTTAAATGACCCTGTAGGTAGACGTGATTCATCTTTAACAACTACATTTCCATAGGGAACTTTCAGATGATCTAAACTACTTTTTAAGGTAATTAAAGGAGTTATGACCTCACCTAGGGAAACTTTATTTTCAGGATTAGAAACTGGTAATAATGGTGAATATTTCCAAAAACCTGGTTCAGAAGAATTTTCTATATCATCTCTTTTAACTTCTTTTTTGATTTTTTCTAAGTCGTATTTAACCAACAATGGTTTGCCGTTTGAAGATAAAGTATGTGGAATTCCCTTTTCAACTATCTCTCCAGTAAAGGCGCATTCTAGATGAGTGACATAATTCATGATTTAGGTAGTATGTCTTCATTAATATTCTTTCTATGAACATATTTAATGCACAGACGGCAGGACGAGTAAGTATGGAATTAGGTAAGTCAGTGATGGCTATTGTCGTAGTTCTATCTATTCTATCAGGATGTACAGCTCCTCCTGACAAAGTAGATCCTGCAGTACTTGAAGCATTGGAAACTGGCGATTTTAGATATCTTGATCTTAGTAACTTAAATTTAGCAAACACTAATTTTGATGGAACGAATTGGACTAATGCAAATGTATCAGGTTCTGACTTATCGGGTTCTGACTTCGGCATAGTTGATTTTACTTATGCTGACTTATCTGAGGCAAATATGAATGAAGGTTTTTTCTTAGGGTCAAACTTTTTTTCTGCAAATATAGCATTTTCAGAGATGAAGTATTCTAATTTCTTTTACAGTTCCTTGATATTTGCAAATTTATCAAATACCATAGCCTTCGAATCTGATTTTGAATCTGCTAATCTAGAGAATGCAGATATGACGGAGAGTAATTTTAGAGATAGTATTTTCAAAAATAGTAATCTTCATCTAATAAAGGCATCAAATGCTGACTTTGGAGGAGTTGTGTTTGATGGTTCAAATATGACTTATGCAGATTTAAATTTTACAGATTTGACTGATGCTAGTCTGAAAGGTGTTGATTTACAATTTTCAGATTTAACGGGTGCAATAGTAGATGGCACAGATTTTAGTGGAGCAAAATGGTATTACACTGTTTGCCCTGATGGAACAAATAGTGGAGAAGTAAGAGATTGTTTCTAATGATATTAACATTTGAATTTTTTTAAATTATCTAAAGAAATAATCTGTAAAGTTTCCTCATGAGTTGCTTCTAGTATCACAGGACAGGCATGTCCTGTTTCGAATGCATCTTGCCAAGTCTGAGCGCAAACACACCAGCGGTCTCCTGCTACTAGTCCAGGGAAATTAAATTGAGGAGCGGGTGTAATTAAGTCATTACCTCTCGAAAGAGCAAATTTCAGGAAATCTTCTGTAACGATACAACAAACCGTATGTAATGATCTATCATTCCTATCAGTATTACAACATCCATCTCTAAACCATCCAGTCAATGGATTCATAGAACATTGTAATAATTCACCTCCTAGTACATTGAACGATGGTAACATGATAAATTTACGAAGTATGTGATTCTTTAATTGTTGCTTTCAACCATTGGCCTACTAGATCCACATTCAGGACATAATTGTGTTGATGATTCAGAATATTTATGGAAACAAGCAGGACAAATTGGAGAAAGGATAAAATTTTTACTTATATTTATCTCAATCTTTTCATTTTCAACGCGTTCTAAATGAATCATATCTTTTTCATTGACAGGTATCTCAAAGCGACCAGGTCCTCCAAGTTTTAGTAAAACATCAGGAGGCAGGGTTACAGTTCCAGTATCATCAATAATTAACTCTCTACTCTCTGAAAGATCCGAAATATCTACATCATTACCATGTTGAGCAATAAATCTTCCTTCTCTTAACTCCAAAGAACGATCGCAGAATGACGCTACTTCTCTATTATGAGTAACCAATAAAAATGCGACACCGAAGTCCTTGTTTAAGTCTGAAAATAATTTTAAAACTTCTC
>QQRX01000069.1:0-5353 GCA_003602595.1 Candidatus Poseidoniales archaeon
GGAGTAGAGGGTAGTGAGCCAGAACAACTCACTCCGGTCGGAGATAATAAGATATATTTCAGCGCAGAAGTAGATTCTGAAACAGGTAGAGAACTATATTTCAGCAGAGGAAGTTCTGTTAATACTAATATTGTCATAGATATTTGGCCAGGTGAAAATAATAGTAGTAATCCTCAAAATTTAATTCCACATGGAGAAAATATATTTTTTACAGCAGATAATGGACAAAATGGTACTGAATTATGGTATTCGGACAGTACTGCCTCCGGCACTCAAATGGTTAAAGATATCAATACAAATGGATCAAGTGATCCAAGAAGTTTCGTCCTCTCTGGAGATATATTATATTTCACTGCATACAATGATCAATACGGACGTGAATTATGGAAATCAGATGGTACTGAAGAAGGCACTATTATGATAANNGACATATACGTNGGCTCAAATTCAACTTTNGATTGGGANCTTAACGAAAGGTTGTTTGGGGAACAAATGATTCTACATGATGAAAAAATATATTTTACTGCTAATTCCCCAGAATATGGATATGAAATATGGCAATCGGATGGCACAATGCAAGGAACTAATATTTTATTAGACTTGAATCCGGGAAATAATTCTAGTTATCCTTGGTGGTTAACAAGTTTTGGAAATAAATTATATTTTACCGCTACAAATATTGAACCTTATCCAACAGATGGAAGGCAGATGTACTTTTATTGGGACAATCCTGGTCCTGTAATTAATATTTGAAATAGTAAAAGTTAGAAAAATAATTTATTTTACATCCCGTCTATTTTATTACATCTTATAATTTGGTATTTATAAGGACTCAGAAACTGAGTATTTTACTGGCAATCAAACATACAATTACACACTGACTTTCGGCAAGAAGGAAATGTAAATCATTACCTTCTTCGACCGCCGCCGGATCTACCACCACCAGATCTTCTACCTCCACCAGAACTTCTACTTCCTCTAGGCCTTCCGCTGCCACTTGAACGGCTCATTGATCTCCTTCCTCTTCTTCCTGATGAAGATGTATGAAAATGGCGTCTTCTCCTGAAATAACCAATTGGCCTGTAAAATGGGCGATAATACCAAGGCCCGGTGAAAGGAGGCATTCCTCCATAGCCACCATATCCTTGATCTCCTTCTTGGAAACCTACTTGTTGGTCATAATTTGAAAAACGGACATAAATAAAAATTATCAATAAAAGTATTATCAATGATAACATACAACAAAATAACTCATTAAGAGTAAACTTTTCAGGATGCATTTCAGCTGATTCAGAAGGATTTTCTGGGTTAACATATACCTGAACTGTGGATTCTATTGAGAATTGATTTTTTATATCATCAATACAAGGAATATTGGACGAAATGGAAGATGATGAGAATGAACCGATATAACTTGTTTCCACTTCAGAATCAGAAGAGTATGTATAGGAATATACTAAATCAGCATAGCATGAATAATATAGATAAATGTCATAAGAATCAGCAGGAAATAGTAATATTTCATTCCAAACTGTTCCCGAAGGAGATCCATGAGAAATAGCAAAAACCTGATAATCAGAATGATCATTTTGGTTTACTTCAATAGACACATTATCTCCTATTTGAAAATAAAATTCTATGTCTTCCAAACAGGGCCACTCTCCCGTTATTTCTGGCGTATATTGCCAATTAACATAGGAAATGCCATCTAAAGAATATGATAAATTAAGATCGGCATAGCATACGAAATAATCATACCATTCGGTATATGTATCACAATATTCATCTCCATAATCGTCATAATAACAATCCTCATACGTGTATGATCTCTGTTCGACTTCCTCGAACCACCCTGTTTCATTTTCTATAGTGGCATTTATTTCAATCCACTGAATACCATCTGAACCAATCAATTTAGCATCAGTTAACTCCCAATCAACCTGATTAGTGAACTGATATGTCATAAATATTGACGATCCGATTGTCAATGTTAGGGCGACAGTAACAAAAATTAATTCTCCCGGAGATAACCAATCAGGTAGTGAAAAACCAGTTTGTTTATGAATTTCTTCGCCTTTGCCTGATTTTAAATTATTCAAATTGTTATTTCTCATTGGGTTTTTTATTTTTGGAATATTTGATGATTCTGAGTTAATTAAGTTACCATCAGGCCCGACTTCAGGAATTCCTAGGTCTGGCCCATTTACAGCATCAGATGTAAGATTTTTGAGCTGAGAAAGTTTTAATTTGTGTTCTGCTTCTGCAATTTCTTCCTCTCTTTGCAGTTTTTTTATTTCAGCTTCATTCAACAAATCATTAACTTCTTCTTTTGTAGATTTTTCTTCTTCGTCGGCTGATTTCCACCACTTATCATCTCCCATATCTATTCTCATTACTTGTTACAATACACTTAGTATTTATGTATATTTAAAATTTTGAGATAACGAATATGAATAATTTATAGATAGAACATAGACGCCGTTTCATGACTAAAGATGAAGATCTGCCTTTCGATCCGAAGATGCTAGATAAAATGGCTAGAGTATGTATTAAATTTGGTTTGAATTTACAACATGGACAGGATTTGATTATCACTTCTACTGTGGAATCACTGCCCCTCGTAAGAAGGATCAGTGAAGAAGCATATAAGGCAGGAGCAGGGGTTGTAACTACTATTTTATCTGATGAGGAATTGAGTTTGGCAAAATATAGATATGGAAGTGAAGAAAGTTTTGATAAGGCCCCTGATTGGATTTTTAATGGGATGGCAGAAGCTTTCGGTAACAATACTGCTCGTCTTGCAATTTCAGGAGATAATCCAATGCTATTATCTGGTCAGAACCCAGAAGTAGTTTCCAGAGTAGGTAAAGCGATGTCTATCGCTTCTAAACCTGCTATGGAAAAGATAACCAATTTTGAGACTAATTGGAATATAGTGTCATACCCGGGTAGTAAGTGGGCCAAACAAGTATTTCCAGAATTATCTGAAGATGATGCTGTGAGAAAATTAGCAGAAGTTATTTTCTCTGCTTCGAGAATTGATGGAGAGAATCCCCTAGAAGATCTAAACATACACCATGAACAGTTAAAAAAACGTCAAGAATGGTTGAATGAATACTCATTTAAATCTCTTCATTATAATGCTCCGGGCACAGATCTGATGATTGGGCTTGCAGATGGACATGCTTGGAAAGGAGGTGCTAGTATGGCTAAAAATGGTATAATCTGCTCACCAAATATCCCTACGGAAGAAGTATTTACGACCCCTCATGCATATCGAGTAGATGGAATAGTAAAGGCAACAAAACCACTAGTGCATAGAGGTACATTAATTGATGGTATTGAAGTACGTTTTGAAAAGGGAGAGATAGTAGAAGCAAAGGCCACAGAAGGTGAAGAGGTGTTTCTCCAACTACTAGATACTGATAGTGGCTCAAGAAGGTTGGGCGAAGTAGCATTAGTCCCCCATTCGTCACCAATTTCTCAGTCAGGAATTTTATTCTATAACACACTATATGATGAAAATGCAGCTTGCCATATCGCGCTGGGGCAATGCTATTCTAAATGTTTTAGAGAAGAAATTACTGCAAATCCAAAAGCCATAGAAGCTTCTGGTGGCAATAGTTCTATGATACATGTAGACTGGATGATTGGATGTGATGAGTTAGACATAGATGGAATAACTTCAGACGGCACAATTGTACCAGTATTCAGAAATGGCGAATGGGCAAATGAAATTTAGATTATTGCATTAAATCCTATACATTTATGATATCATAAAGATATCTTTATAATAATAATTGATATCGTAAGTATGAACATATATGTCTGAAGAAGTGATTAGGAAAGAGGAGATAATACAAGATATTGAAAGAACAAGTTTGAATGGTTTTGTCGGATTGGCACTTCATCTCTTGTTAGGACTTTTTAATGTCACCATAATGAGTTCGGGAACTATGCTTGCAGCATTAATTATCATAACTGGTCCAACATGGGTTGTATATACTAACAGTTATTTGATTATTCAACCAAATGAAGCCAAAGCTCTACAATTTTTTGGAAAATACTCTGGCACAGTTAAAGTTGAGGGTTTTAGATTTTTAATTAATCCATTATACCAAAAAACTGGTATTTCTATGCGTATTAGGAATTTTGAGTCAAATAAATTAAAGGTGAATGATGTAAATGCAAATCCTGTTGAAATTGCAGCGGTAGTCGTTTGGAGAGTTTTTGATGCTGCCGAAGCATTGTTCGAAGTTGACGATTACAATAATTACGTACAGATTCAAAGTGAAGCTGCATTACGTGCAATGGCAACAAAATATCCATATGATATTATTGAGGATAAAGATATTGGAGGAATTGCTCTTTCTAGTCATCAAGAAGAGATTGCCAATGAGTTACAAAGTTCTGTCGAAGCACGGTTGAAGCGTGCTGGAATTGAAGTACTCGAAGCCCGTATCAGTCATCTAGCATATTCACAGGAAATAGCTCAAGCTATGCTTCGCAGACAACAGGCAAGTGCAGTTGTTGCAGCACGAAGTGAAATAGTGAAAGGTGCTGTTGGAATGGTAGAATTAGCTTTGGAGCAACTTAGTGAAAAGAATATCATAGAATTAGATGAAGAAAAGAAGGCTAGTATGGTAAGTAATTTATTGGTGGTTCTATGCTCAGAAACTGATACAACTCCTGTTGTAAATACAGGGACATTGTACTGATTAAATGGTATTGTCTACTTACTAAAAGTGAGGAGAGATATTTATGAGTAAGAAAAAAATATTGATACGTATAGATTCCGATTTACATGAAAACCTGCGGAAATGGGCAGAAGATGAATTTAGATCGGTCAATGGACAAATAGAGTTTTTATTGAGTTACGCATTGAGGGAGAAAAAAAGAACGAAATAATAAGTAATTTAAATATCGAGAACCTGTGGAAGAGTTATGGATCGAGAAATGATGCTTTTGCCCCTGTTCGGGCAGGTTTTACTAACATTCTATGTAGGCGTTGTTGCCAGATTGAGAAGAGAAAAGGCTGTAAAAGAAGGTTTTAATTGGAGATATTTCAAGACGTTTGAGGGAGAAAAGCCGCCAAGATATGTACTACAGGCAGATCAACATTTGGTAAATCTTTTTGAAGCTCCTGTATTATTTTTTGCTGCTGGGATATTATCTATTTCATTAGAAAAGGTAGATATTGTTATTTTTACTTTGTCTATTTTATACGTAATATCAAGAATTTGGCATGCAAGGATAACGTTAACTAATAACAGACTATTTTGGAGAGCACGTGCTTTCATATTATCCTGTTGTATTTTATTAATGATATGGATATGGCTGATTTTAATAACTT
>QQRX01000069.1:5473-7684 GCA_003602595.1 Candidatus Poseidoniales archaeon
ATAGATAATACAAATTTCCAATCAGAGAAAATAGTTACTGTCGATAGTACAAATTTTAGATTTTCTCCATCAGAAATAACCATTGATGAAGGTCAAGTAGTTCGTTTTTTTTGGAGTGGGGAGTTGTTAGGGCATAATGCAGTCGAGGAAAATGGATTATTTGATTCAGGAGAACCCGAAACTGATGTAGATTATTCGTATAAGTTTGAAATTGGAAGTAATGGGACATACGAATATGTTTGTGAACCTCATGAACAAATGGGTATGATAGGAACTATTATTGTAAATCCAATCAGTATCGAAGAGGAAGAAGAGGAAGAAATACAAACTGAAGATGCATTGCCGGGATTTCTATTCTATAGTGCTATTATGATATTAATAGTGGCCGCAAAAATTGATAAAAGAGAATGGTAAGAAACCAATATTTCTTGATGGATTTAGAAAGGAAGTTGTTTATCCAAGCGATCGGTCATTTCTAAATATCTATTCGTATGCTCAGTATTTGGCAAGTTTATTACGAATTGCCAATACCTCCATGCGGCTATTGAGAGTGTTGCTAATCTATGTAAATCAGGTAACGCTGAAATTTCTTGTTCAGTTAATTTACGAACTGATTGATAACCTTCGAGAAGGGAAAACCAATGTTTTGCTACTGGTAAATTATTTTCCCAGCCAAAACCGACAAAAGTCATCACCAAATCAAAAGCCAAAATACCATTACAGGTTTCTTCAAAATCGAGTACTGATTTGACTTCATCATTCAATCCTATAACATTATCCGGAAATAAATCGCCATGTATTATTCCTCTAGGAAGATTCTCGAAATTATCTTTTAATTTTGTACTTTCACTTTTTAGCAAGTAAAGGAAATCTGTCCACTCATCTTTCTCTTCGGCGATTGTAAATAATTTCTGAAATAGTTTATATCCCATCGAAAAATCTTTTTTGAGCCCTGGAGGTGATCTAATCATGTGTAAATTGGCTTGAACCTGACCAAGAGAATATAATGAAGAATGATTTGATTTTAACCAATCTCCCTCTATGAAAGGAAGTAGAGACCATGCCAAATTATTTTTCATAAATAAAAATCTGCCATTTTTAAAACGAATTGGTTCAGGAGTAGGGACTCCATTACTTGATAAATAAGATGTCATATCAAGTAAATACTCTACTTCTTCCATAGATTGTTCATCCCAAATCTTCAATACAACTTTGTTCCCATCCTTTAATTGTAAAATATAATTTGAATTTGCCCAGCCACCGGGGAGTTTCTGTATAGAAATAATATCTGAGAGGTCAGTACAATCAATTAACTCCAAGGCATCTTCAAGTGAGACTTCTGTGTAAGCCATACAATTTTGCTAAAGGAAATATCTTTTTTGTATTATCCCATTATTTTAATGAAAATATTAAATTATAATACACTACACACAACACTATGAATATCAGAGAAGTGAATACTGGTAATTCGATAGAAGAGTTATTGAGGAGACGAGAGGAATGTGTTGGAAAGGCACTTTCAATAGCGCATGAATTTCCTCTTCACATAATTAAAGGAGAAATGCAATATCTATATTCCGCTACAGGAGAAAAATATCTTGATTTGGTGAACAATGTCTGTCACGTTGGCCATTCAAATCCAAAAGTAGTCAAAGCGGGTCAAAGGCAAATGGCGGTATTAAACACTAATACTAGATATATTTACAATCAGTTGACAGACTATATTGAAAGGTTATCAGCAACTCTTCCGCCTTCACTTAGTGTGGGATACTTAGTAAATTCAGGGAGTGAAGCCAATGAATTAGCAGTACGTATTGCCAGGGCTTATACTGGCGCAAAGGATATGATTGTAGTAGAAGGTGCATACCATGGACATACAGGACTACTAATTGATCTCAGTCCGTACAAATTTAGAGGACCCGGGGGGAAGGGAGAACCGGAACCTTGGGTTCATGTAGTCCCCATTCCAGATACATATAGGAGGAAAGGAGAAGATTATATTGAAGAGTTAAAAATGGTAGTTAATGAAACGGATGCTATAGCAGGTTTCATTGTAGAGTCGATGCTTTCTTGTGCAGGGCAAGTTCCTCTTCCCGGAGATTATTTATCTTCTGCATTCAAACACGTACGTGAAGCAGGAGGATTATGTATTGCGGATGAAGTACAAGTCGGTTTTGGACGATTGGGGACTCATATGTGGGCATTTGAAGA
>QQRX01000007.1 GCA_003602595.1 Candidatus Poseidoniales archaeon
ATAATTTCTCAGGTTTTCAGCATTCTTACTAGGCAACATTGTGTCTTTGTGATGAGTTATCATTTATGATGTTAATGTATAAAATAGACATATTGCCAATAATAATACATTATTCAATTTTAATATGTAAAAATTATCAACAATATTTGTTTTATAATTAATTCTTACCGACATTCAAAACATCAACTTCCAAATATACTTTTTGACCTGGTCCTAAGTTTTGAACAAATGGTAATCTCATTGCTTCAAAACCTTCAGGAAGCCAAGGATCTAAAATAATTCCTTCCATACTCTTTAATGTTCTATTTTCAACTCTTATTTGAACCTTTAAATGTCCATAATTAGCTAAATAACCTGTAGTTATTGCTAATTTTCTTCCTAGCATTTTTTCTGAAGTTATAGATCCCGAAGGACGCATTTCAACCCCTATCTCAATGTAGCCTTCTGGAGGAATTTCCGGTATTTCTGTCATTTTTGGACTCGTGACCCAACCCAAAGGCGTAGGTATCGACATTCTCATCGGCGACATATTATTATCTCCTAAATTTTCCACTGTAATTACCATCAGTCCGTTATTTGTACTCTCGGGCCACTTGGATTCTATTGAGAGGAAAAAATGATTAACTAAAAAGGGACTTAACGCCTCTCCAGTTGGAACTGAACCTAGAACGCTTATTGCCCTTTCAAAAGCATCTGTTGCAGCTTTAAAATCATCTTTTGCTAATTTTTGTCTTGCTTCTCTTATCAAATTTAATGTTACTTCTTCGGAATCGCTAAGATCTCCTAGTTCATTCAAATGCCTATTTATTATTGATAATGATCTCCCTAATCCTTGAGGGCCTAGGGCTGCAATTGCCTTTTCGACAGAATCGGCTGCAGCGCCCCAATTACCTTCTCTCAAAAATTGTAATCCCATTGCAACAAATTCTGATGAATTCAAATCGTTTTCATTTAATTCTTCCAATTCATCGAGTTGCTTTGCCAAAGAATTCAGAGACCTAGATAAACCTAATACTTGTTCCTCTAAGAAATCTGTTTCTTTACTTAATTTTTTAAGCATTTTTGATGCTTTAAGGGGTTTATTTTTCCATATAGTATGCTGAATTTTGATAGATTCTTCATCGATATGTTCTAAAATCTTCAAAGTGGCTTCAGCTCCACCTGAATTATTGAACTCTATTTTCTTACTCATTCAGAATCCCCCAGACGATTTTTTGGTTGGAATCGGTTTGAAGATTTTTGAGATGCCAAGATTTTCTTTATTTTCATTGCCTTTAGTTCTAATTGTCCTAAATCACCATATATCTTCTCGTAAGATCTATCGAGGTATTTCAGAACAAGATGGATAATGATAGGTGATGCCAATATATATACAAATAATCCCGTTAATCCTGATGTGCTTGTATCTAAAGCTAAATTGGGTTGAATGATTGTGAATAATAAGAAAGCAAATGGTGCACATGAAGCAATTGCCCTTAACTCTCTGAATGTTTTTCTTGTTTCAGCATCATGATTGGAAATTGAAGCACGAGCACCAGTTAATGATTTTCTTTTATCGTTATATATCGCCTGGAGTTCGGATGAAGAAGTCCAAGCAATCCTTATGGAAGTCAATATTGCTAAAGATGCACAAACAATGGGAAGCCAGGTAAACCAGTTTGTCAAAGCAAGTGCCCCTAAAGCAGCAGTAGCAAAGTAGGAGGAAAGGAGAACGTAAGAAGGTGTAAAATCTCTTAATCCATTTCTATATAGATATATTGAAGCCAATAATAATATTATTGAAACAAATGCCATGAGTGGGACTTTTAGGCTTTCATTGCCTATTTTTACTAAATAACTTGGTGGTTCCCATGATTGAACTATCAATTCTTGAGAACGTATATCGTTTGAAACGTCATTACCCATTATCTCTAATCCTGTACCAGTTAATTGAGCATTGCATGTAATTGGCTCTCCTGTAGACCACCATGGTATAGACTTGGAGCTTATTTGCCATGTTGAATTAAAGGTTGCTTGTGATGCTAATTGCGGTATATTTTGAGAACCAGAAGCAAACGTATCTAGATACGCCCCATTACAAAAAACAGAAATTACTGATCCAGATGGTAAAACTGCATCTCCTGCATTTTTCACTTCAACAACTAATGTTGCTGTTTTACCTTCAATTAGTTGAGAATCTAAAAATCTCATCTCCATTATCATTGGATCGGAGGTATCTGTAGTGACCAAATTTATGGTAAAGTCTGTCCAGTATTGCGCTGCATCAACAGGATCTCCGAGATTTTTTAATCTAAACGTGAATTCATATCCATCATCTGGTGCTAATTTATCTGTATCTGGTAAAATAAATTTGAGATCAAAATAAGTATCTGAATCATAAGGCTGTACAGGGAGGAAATCAATACCTGTAAAGTCTGAAGATAATTCCTGTCCATTCGGAAGAAGAGTAAATATTGCATCATTTACAAAGAATTGCCAATTAGCTTGTGAGTTTTCATCTCCAGAAATATGCCTAGAAGCGCTCAAAAGAGTAAGATTGTATACCGCTGCAGATTCATCTGTTTGCCCTAGATGTGGTACATGCATCCACGGAATTCTAAGTATTCTACATCTGTCACCTTCGTCTTCCTCACATAAAAGTAGACCATCGTCCCATGTACTTACGGCCCCCGTATCAATTATGATGGCATCATCTGTCTGTATTCTAACAATTTCTATGGGCGTACTGAATGATGTTGTTTCTTCAGCATCATCATCAGAAGTAAATATAATATCAAAAGTACCACTTTCTCCAACATAATGATCAGAAGCGATTGGTGTTATTTCCAATGTTATTGCATAACTCTCTTCTATTTGAATAATAAATTGCGTAGATGGGAGATTTGGATAAGATACTTGCCATCTTGACTGTTCCGTAACACTCAATTGAGAGCTCATGGAAACTCTTGCTGGTGCATTACCTCCATTTTCAATAACATAATCAAATGTTCTAGTTTGTCCTGGAACCATATTCATGTAATCAGAAGATGAGGTGATAATTAATTCAAAATATGGTTCGATTGTGATTGCGATATTTGTTAGTCCCAAAGTCAAAAGTTCTCCATTTGTGTCTTTGAAGTCATAAGAAAATATTTGAATAGGAATATTGAATACAGTTCCAGCTTCAAGCATTACATCCGGACCTAAATTGGGTAATGTAAAATTTAGTCTTACAGGTAAGCTATTTTCACTACCTGGTTCTAATGAAACATTATTATTTTCAGTTTCGAAAGTCCATATTCCTGATGAAGGTTCGGTCGGCAAAAGAGGAATAAAAGAAACATTATTCTCAAGTAGATTACCAAGATTTAGTAAATTGAAATCTGCATTAATAGTGTCTCCTGGTTGAGCAAAATAATTTGTACTACCTTGTAAATTTAGTGCATGATCTGGGTTTACAGTTACTTCCATAGTTTTGGTATCCAATAAACTACCATTATTTGATAATTTAATATCAAAGGTTGTTGACCTATCGGCACGTGCAGTATCTGATGCTTTAGCATAAACTCGAATGATTGAGGTTGCCCCTGGGGGGACTAACATAGTTTTTGTCAATTCTAGTATAGAATCGTCTTCACTGAATGTTATAAATAAATAGTCGTCATCAGTATTTTCTAGATTTAATACAAAAGTCTGATTAGAGTTACCTGTATTATTTAATTCAAACATTATTGTAGAAGTTCCCAATCTATCTAAAATCGCTAAATCTGATCCTGTATTCAAATTAGCATTAATCAATTCATCTAATTGGAATTTAGCGGTTGCATATGTGAGTATTTCCGCTGGTTGATCTGTTGGATCATTCGGATCTTCTGGTTCGTGCTCGTAATCACAAACACCTAGGTCTCTTTTTGTACAGGCATAGATCATTATTTCGTGTATTTTTTCGGCACTAGCAGTTGCAGGAGGAGTGGCTGAAACAGTAAAAGATGTTTCATATGGAACAAGACATGAACTACCTATTCCACAAAAACCTTCTATTCTAGATTTAATGGTTGTTGTGCTGCTTATTGATACAGTCCATCCAGGCATTTCAACATAATTCAAATCAAATATATCTGGAGAATTGCCCATATTCTTTAATGTCATTTCTGCGACTATTACTGTTCCGGGTGCGCCATTTCCAATGGTCTTTGAAATTAGTCCGGCCTCGGATATTTGTGGTATATCAAAAGATATTGAAGTAGAATTATTTGAGGTTTGGATAGTATTTCCATTATAATCATCAAGAGCAAAAGTAGTTTCAGCAGCTACAGTAAAACTCAGTTCTCCTGCAGCCGGGTATGGATAGTTTACATTAGAAGTATGGCGCATGGTTATTACTCCATACCCACTTTCTCCAATCCCCAAACTCATTGTTGAAGGGCTTAGACCAATTGTCCATCTTTGTTCTTCATATTGTGCCGCTCCTGTAGAAATTGGAGTATGATTTAAGAATCTCTGAACTAAATTAATTTGTGCTGTGCCATCTGTTTCTGAGGCTAAATTATTTTTGGCTTGAACTCTAAACTTTAATGCTCTATTAACTGATAATGAAGTTATTTCTTCCGATGTGACTTCCTCTAAACAAACTTCATATCCTTTATTTTGTGGACAATCCGCATCCAAGGGTTCATCATCATCATCTAATAATTCAAAATCAATTTCTACTTTAGGTAAAACATGTATTGAAGTTGTGGCGATAACATCTAAACCACCAGATAATGGTATCGCTTGCACTCTGAAAGTTAATTCCAAATCTGCATTTATTTTCAATGCTGATTGCATAGGTATCTCCATATCAGGAAGAATAAATGTTACAGGGATTGTAATATTCTCCCCAGGCAACAAAATATTTGTTATAGTAACAGGGGCGATTATTGTCCAATAAGGAACTGCCTCTAACATTGCAGCATTAATTTGATACTGAGCAGGGGCTGTACCTGTGTTGTTCAATATATATTCATGAGTGAAGCTTTCGCCACCGGGTTCAACATTGAAATGGTCTACTCCACTTGAGTGGGAGCTGTTTTGAGTAATTGTACCTTGAAATAATTCTCCTGCCATGACAATTACAGTACTTTCCAAAAGTAAACTATTACTTTGAGACAATACGGATAGAGTTACCATCTCTGAATCACTGATATCAGCATCTTCTGGGACTTGTACTGGAATTGTAATAACTGTTGATGCTCCTGAATCTAGACTCAGCGGATCTGAACCCGAATGAATCGTTGCTGGTGCTTTTACCCAACCACTTACATTCGTTTGAGAAACAGTAAAGGTTTCGGGTAAACTACCAGCATTTTGTAAGAGGAAAGATATGTTCGTCCATTCTCCAGGATCTACATTCCTATCAATTGGAGTAGATAGTACTGCATTTGAGAAATCAAAAGAGACTGAAATATCTGATATGCTTATGGTAGTGGTCCCGGATAATGCACCTGTTAATTGAATCTCGCCAGATATTATGTATTCTCCTTCCAGAGGCGTTCCATCAAATGAAATATCTATATTTGTAAGTAAAGCAGGACTAGAAAGACTCCCAACGGGTGGTTGTATGGTTGTTGATGTAATTGGAGTAACGTCTCCTCCGAGTACAGATGTGAGTGATAAATCAGCAGTTACATCCACAGGAACTGTACCTGAGTTTACCATTGAAATTGTTCCAGACCAAAGTCCTTTTGCTAATACATCGTCATCATCTGGCAGAGTATCCGCAACGTGAGTAGCACTTTCAACATCAAGTACATCTATATTGGACAAAAGTAATTGATTATTGCTAGTATCAGAGTCTGTGGATGAGGGGTCATTTGTCCATAAGGCAATTAAAGAAGAGCCCGAGGGTGAATTGGTTGCATTCCAG
Source organism: Candidatus Poseidoniales archaeon (assembly GCA_003602595.1). Lineage (GTDB taxonomy): Archaea > Thermoplasmatota > Poseidoniia > Poseidoniales > Thalassarchaeaceae > MGIIb-O3. The sequence goes on from QQRX01000007.1 coordinate 5,885, forward strand.
TACATTATATGATTTGATGTCCAACCAGAAGAAATTGAAATATCCCGACTGTCTACTTCCGATGGTCCTGAGCCATCATCAACTTCTAATGTGAGAGTGCCTTCTGCATCAGAACCCCCAAAATTTACTATTGTAACTCTGATTATATGATTCATGGGAGAAACTGTGGGTACAGCCCCTACATATACCGAGGGTGTAGTTATATCTAATTGAGTTACTGCAACGTCTGCGTTTGAAGCTTGAAAAGAGGGTTCTATGTTAGATTTTAATGTCGCTTCCGGAGTATAAGGCAAAATTGAAAGAACCATTATGGTGACTATTAAGATTGCTTTAACCTTCATAATATCTTATCCCAAAAAGTATACTTCTACAAATCTGTGTAGCCTAATGGCTATCCGCCCGAATATAGAGGGAGGTTGACTCGGATATGAAATACACGGTTATAAAATTGATTTGACACGTCTAAAGTAGTTAATTTAACCGATGTTATGAAAAGACGAGGCACAGGTTCAGAACTGTGGACGTTGTTTCGCTTGTCATCGTTGTGACGATAATTGGTTTGCTTTTTCAAGGCGTATACAGAATATTGTTTGGAGGTCGTAGAAGAACCATATTACCTCCAACAGAGATAAATTTACCTGAATATGAATCAGAATCTGTTCAATTAAGAAATAGGAGACGAAGTGGTAGAAGATCTGACCGTTCGGATATTGCTCTCCCTTCTGAGGGTTTAGGAGAAGGGGGCGGAATTTTGGGTGAAGGGATTCAAGAAGCCGTGATTAGTGAAGAAGGTGTATCTGCTTTTAGTGAAAGGCTAGAAAGAGAAGGTGCAAAAAGAGGTTCAGTACAAATCAGTCTATTATGGAATAATTGGAATGATTTAGATTTGCATGTAATTACTCCTTCGGGAGAACATATTTTCCATGATAACAGAAAATCTGCATGCGGAGGAGAATTGGACTTAGACATGAATTTTAAACCAACGTCCAAAACCCCTGTGGAAAATGTAGTATGGACTAAAACACCGCCTTCAGGAACATACAGAGTTGGAGTCAGGCACTACAAAATACAACATAAAAACAGTATTTTATCAAAAATTCCTATAATATCAAGTTTAATATTAAAAAATGAAACAGATTTCAAAGTTAGTGTAACTATAGGGGCTAATCAAAGGGTATATGAAGGAAAAATTAGACATAATAAAATAAATAATGAGTTGTTATTTATAGCCAAGTTTGCTATTGCAGAGATGGAGAAAGGGGAGTCAAAACCTAAAGAATTAGTATTAGAAGATGAAAATACACAAGTGTTGGAAAATGAAACGGATAGTTCTGTCACGAATAATGCAATGATTGAGATGTCATTAGATTCTTCTAATGATCTCGGACTAAGCTTAGAAAAACCAGATGGACAAATGATTTCTTTCTTAGATGTTGGAAAGCATAAAGATATACTATTTGAAATGGACGAAATGGCCAATAAACAATCAATTAAGTTAAACAATACTATTGAAGGAAAATATAATTTGTATATTGAAGAATATGAAACAACAGATGGAGAAGAATCTACAAAATATGAGATAGTTGTAAATTATAAAGATGGTACTAAAGATAATTTTGAAGGTATAATTGATAAAGGTCAAGAAAAGAAAAAGGTTGGAGAATTTGAAATTATATAATTTTAATATTTAATAATTTATTTCAATAATTTGTAATATTTTCTCCATCCATTTTAATTTCGATAATTTTAATTCTTTATCAGTGATTCCCGACCATTTGCCAACTATATCTGTCCTTGTACCTACCATTACTATTCTTTCTTTAGGTACTCCTGTAGAATGAACAAAACATACTGCTCTATCTCCATCTGTAAATCCTCCAAAATTATACATACCATCAATTCCCTTAGGTAATTGATGTGTAAGAACTATCTTTGTCTCAATACCTTTAGATAGAATATAATCGATAATATTAGTCCAAGAAGCGACATTGTCTCCATGGGCATGAAGTATCAAAGGTATATTTTTTTGGATCGCTTGAGTCAGACCTTTTCCCCCATCTCCGTCACTTATAACACAAAGTGATCGAGCCCAAGCTTCTTGTTCCAACTTATCATCTAATGTGGAAAAAACTGCGCCTGCACCATCTGCCAATACAAAAAAATTATTATTTTCTAAAATTTTTATAATTTCTAAAGATGTTGCTGCAGCACCGATAATTACGATTTTATTTTTAGTAGAATTCATTTGCTCAATAATATCAAATAAAATCTTTTTTCGATTAGATTTTTTCCAACTATCGATATTAGAATTATTAATTTTGTATAGTAATTTTTCTGTACTATGTAAATCGTCACTCAAATTCCAACCAAAAAAGTCCCTTATCTCATCTTGAATTTTAATTAATTCCTGATTGATATGTTCAATTTTTTGTTTTGATGGTGGCATAATGTCCTTTCTCATATATATCGGCATAGTTAGTATTGAAGAACCCTAGGGGTGCATAGAACCTTTATGCCGCCCATGCCGCTCGAGTTGCCTGAGATTGGTGACGATAGTATATTGGCAAGATATGGTTTTCTTCCTCAGAGTAAAGAATATATTAAAAAATTATTAAAGCAAAACGATATAACTATAGAACAATTGATAGAAGCCCCTTGGCTTGAAGATATTCGAGCAAGAGGTCGAATTAGATTGGTAGAGAGTATTACCCACAAGGGTGATATTAAATCAGCAGAAATTATAGATTTATCAACTGATATAGGGAAGATGACAGAATGTTTATCATTTCTATATGCAATGTTAATAATATGTGCTTCTTTTGATGAAAGGTTATTGGGGAGGTGGATTGAAGGAGAATCTAGTAGAGCAGATTATTTGTTAGGAGTGGATAATCAAAATTTTATGCTAATTGCAAAAACATATCTTTCAGACATTAAAGAGGACATAGGTGAGAATGGTGTTCATATTTATTGGATACCAATCAGTGATTTTATAGAATTATGTCCTAAAATTTCAGGAAACTATTGGAGATTAATAAATCGATCGGTAATAGATGGTTGGGTCTGTATGAATCCAGGAGTGGGAGAAACCAGTATGCAGCGCACATCTAGATTGTTAAAGGAAAGAATTCGTGAAAATCTTAATGAAATGTGCATTCAGAGAATGGAGAAAATGGATGATGAATTTGCAGCTCTATTCTCATCTTCTGTAGAAAGAATAGTTAGTCTGTTTTCAGAACAGGTTCGAGAAGAAATGCCAATGAGTGCTACAACAAGGAATGAATGGCCTCCTTGTTTTGAATTAGCTGTTTCGGAATTAAATCAAGGCATAAATGTAAATCATACGGGACGAGTTTTTTTAGCTGCTATGTCCAGAGCGATGGGTTTTTCTCAAGAAGAAACTTTGGCATTTTTTTCAAATGCTCCTGATTACAATGTAGAGACCAGTGGATATCAAATAAATCAAATATATGAGAGAGAATATACGCCTCATGGTTGTTCAGCACTAAAAACAGGTGCTCGCTGTCCAGTTCAGAAAGGTGATGATGCACTATGTGATCAAGAATGGATGAGTCATCCTCTTAAGTATTTGAGAGCAAAACAGAGAAGAAGATATAATGAAGATACGAATCAAAACAGAGACATGGGGGGAGAAGTTGGAGACAAAGTAGCCAATTCTTCATAGGTAATATCCAATTAGAATATAGATTAATGCAGGTGTGATTATATGGCTAGAACATTAATAATGACTGTTGATAGAGATAATGATTTAGGCGTTAAAGCTGGAATAAGAGGACCAGTAATAGGCAGAAAAAATGCTTTAAATGCAGTTTTGAGATTAGGGATTGCAGATCCAGAAGAATCTGATACAAACGCAATTTTAGGAGCATTACATCACCATGATAAGATGGTAGAAAGTGCAAAGGGAAATGATGAATTAGAGATAGCGATATTAACGGGCGATGTAAGAGTTGGGCCACGTAGCGACAGAGCAATTGCAAGTCAATTAGAAGAAGTAATCAAGGAGTTTCAACCAGATTCAGCGGTTCTAGTAACTGATGGTGCTGATGATGAAGCATCTCTTCCAATAATAACCTCAAGAATAAGAGTAGATCATATCGAAAAGATAATTGTAAGACAAAATAGAGGTATTGAAAGTACTTATTACTACATAATAAAAGCCGTTGAAGACCCAAGATGGCGTGCCAGATTGCTAGTACCAGTTGCAATATTCTTAATGCTTTTTGGATTGGGCCTGATGCTTCCTAATGGAACTGTAATTATTGGAGCAATGCCTTTGATAATTGGAATATGGGTTTTAGCAAAAGGACTAGGTTGGGAACAGCAATTAGACCGTTTGCTAAATGATATGCGAGAAAGTGCTACTGGGGGTATTTGGTCTTCTCTGTTGTGGGGATTAGCAATTGTTTCTGTACTATTATCGGTTCTAACGGTTTGGCAAGTTCTCACTGGTTCTACATCAGAATTGAATGAATACGTGACTGAAAGTTATACAAGTATTGATGTATTTGATTTAGATGCAGTAAACAGAGATGCAGCGGTTTGGGTTATTGCACTAGATCAGGCACTTACATGGATAGTTGTATCTACTTTCTCTTTTGCACTTTCTTTAGGAGTACTAAGATGGAAGGAGGGGACATTTACAGGCAGGAGTTTGTTATTATTTGGCCTAGGAGGAGTAATTTATACTATTTCTAGGGCAATCATAGAAGTTCTATTAACTGAATTATCTGGAGACGATTATAGTTTAGCCTTTGGAGAAATATCAGATACTTGGTTTCTCCCAATTGTGGCTACTGTTCTTTACTATCTATTAAGAACAGTAGTACAATCCTTTGAAGAAAATGATGAGACATTAAGTGCAAATAGATTTTGGGGTGTTTGATATTTTAAACTATTTTTGTTTTTCTTTTCTTCTGATATAGTCAGAATAATTTCCCGGCCAAACAAAGAGGCTTCCATCTCCTTTTAATTCCCATATTGTATCACATACTTGATCTAAGAAATATCTATCATGGCTTACTGTAATTATTCCTCCATCGTATCCGATAAGGGCTTCTTCCAAGGCCTGCTTAGCGTCTGTATCCAAATGATTTGTTGGCTCATCTAATAAAAGCATATTATTCTCTTCTAATAATAAACATAGTAAAGCAACCCTTGCCCTTTCTCCACCACTTAATTTTGAAAGTTTAGTTTTGGCCATATCCGAGGTAAATTGAAATTGTCCTAACATAGATCTAAGGTTTGCATATTCCATTTTTGGTTTTAAAAATTGAATTTGTTCAATAGGAGTCAAATCAAAATTTAGTAGTCTATGATCTTGATGAAAATAACCTATTTGAACTCCGGGACGAATATCTATTTCTCCTGAGTCTAAACTCAATTCACCGTTGATAATTCTTAATAATGTAGTTTTTCCTGCACCATTTGGACCTATTATGCCTATTTTCTGACCCCTTCTTACTCCAATATCTAGGCCCCTAATTATTGGATGTGAAAGACTATCAAATGACAAATGGGCTTTTTTAAAATCTAATACTTCTAAACTACTTTTTTCAGTAGCCTTCATATTAAATCTCAAAGGCTTTCTTAGATTGGGCTTAATGGATTTTAACCATTTCAACTCACGTTGTGTTCGTAAAATCATTACATGTTTTTGAGAAACCGATTTATCATATTTATTGGAGCTTTTCATCGATTGCATAGCACCTTTTAGCCTTTTCAACTCTTTTTGTGTCTTATCGATTCGGTCATTGAGGGTCTGTAGAAAAAGTTCTTTTTGCTTTAAAAAAGAAGTGTAATTACCATTGTACCCCCTTGTATGGGCATCTTGAACTTCAATAATATTATTACAGACTCTATCTAAAAAATATCTGTCATGGCTTACAATTAAGAGAGCTCCATTAAATTTAGTTAAAAAATTCTCAAGCCAATTCAAAGTCTGTAGGTCCAAATGATTTGTGGGCTCATCTAAGAAAAAAACATCTATTTCATTTAACCCAACCAATTGCCTTGCAAGTGCAACTTTTGCACGTTCACCACCTGATAGTAAAGAGAGTTGAATGTCTAATGGATGATGTTCCAAATCCAATGCTTTCAAAATTTCTTGGGCGTGTCCTGCGACATCTCCCCCTCCTGAGCGTGCCATGAGACTTTGTAACTCTTGATACCTATCCATATCGGGTTGCCAATCACCTTCATAGAAGGAGGGTTGTGTCATTTTTTCTTCTAATAATGATATCTCGTCTTCAATTTCTTGAAATTGTCGTCCACGTCTATTAAGTTCTTCTCCTAAAGTGGCATTTTCGTCCAAATCTCTAATTTGTGTCAAAAATGCTAAACGAAGCCCCGCTGCAAAAGAAATATCGCCAAGGTCTTGATCTTGATTACTAATAGTACGTAATAGAGTGGTTTTTCCCGCGCCATTGTGTCCAACAATACCAATTCTATCTCCTTCATCTATACGTAAGTTAACTGATTCTAAAACTGTCAGGGGACCAAATGCACGATGGACCTCTTCAAGTCTAATCAATTCCCTGGCCATGAAACATCCGCGGGAAGAAGTTCAATATAATACCAGTACAAATCAAAAGAGGTAGCGCGTACGGAGTTCATGGGAAGCACGGAAGTGGAAATAATTTGGAACGGTCCGAAGTCCCGCGCTGAATTACTACTTTCGGCTATTGCTCCAGATGATCCTGAGTCCTTTTCATATGAAATAGTTGATTTAGATGAAACTTCTAGATTAATTATAAAAGTTATTTCTAAGAATTTAAACACAATTAGGTCAACAATCGATGATATACTAGTTTGTTTAGCCGCAGCAAATACTAGCTTGGATGTAGTTGAAGAAAAATAAACTATTTTACTGAAATAATTCGTACTATTGAAGATAGATGTATGATACCGAGTAACATGGATGGCGTGCCACATGATCGTTCACATCTTCTTTGGGAAGGCGATATTGAAAATGGTTCGGCCACTCCTTTATTCCTGAAATCAATGGATGGATGGATAAATTCCATGATATTTGATGAACAAGGGGGTGGAAGCGGCCCTGAAAATATAATCAAAGGAAAAATAATATCCAAAGACGAAGGTTTGCTTTGTGGAAAACCTATTGTAAATAGATTATTAGAAAAACATTTTAATGAATGTAAAATTTATTGGTATGTTAAAGAAGGAGAGGAAGTAGAAAAAGGGCAAGTAATTTTGGAAATAAAAGGAGTTGCAAAAGAAATCCTAAAAGTTGAAAGAATAATGTTGAATATTTTAGGAAATTTATCTGGTATTGCAACTAATACAAAAAAATGGGTTAATATGGCCCCACAAATAAAAATTGCCGCAACGCGTAAGACTGATTGGGGTTTGATGGATAAATGGGCAGTTAATGTAGGAGGAGGTTGTACTCATAGGCTAAATAGAAGTGATGCCGTTATGTTAAAAGAAAATGACTTTGCAGCGTATATGAAAGATAAAGAAGAATATCTGCAGACAATTTCTAGAACTATTGATGAGCTAGATTTATCTAAGATTGATGATTTTATTATTGTAGAAGTGCAGAATATTGATGAGGTGATGATGGTTGTAAAGTCGTGGGAGAGAAAAATAGAGAATAATAATAATAAAATTATACTATTATTAGATAATATAGATGTCGATGCAGTCAAAGTGATATCTAGAAAATTGAAAAAAAATAAATTACGTGAATATTGTATTTTAGAAGCATCTGGGGGTATTGATTTTAATTCTTTAGAAGATTGGAACAATACAGATATTGAAGTTATTTCTTCTAGTAAATTGAATCGTGGAGTAAACCCGATTGATTTATCATTATTATTCGAAAAGGAGAGAATATGATGTCAGAAATACCAAAAAGTCATCCGAGATATAATTCCTTGATCTCTAGAGAGAGATTGGTACAAGCTTCCAAAGATGGTCTTTTAGCAGAATCGGCTATGATTGCTCATGGAAGAGGGGAGGCTTTTGATTATCTTCTTGGTGAAAAAACTTCTGCTTCTGCTTTAAAATCAATTAAAGAAGTTGCAAAACGACTAAAAAGAGCAAAAAATCCTGTTATATCAATAAATGGTAATACAGCGGTTTTAGCCGGAGAAGACCTAATAAAAATTGCAGCAACAATTTCCTGTCCAATTGAAATAAATATATATTACAGGACTCCCTTAAGAGTTTCAAAATTATTAAATTTGATGAATAAGTATAAACAAAAAATATCCAAAGAAGAGGCACCTGAAAAATGGAAAGCGGAAGAATGGGTAAGAAGAATAAACAGCGTTAAAATATTAGGTGAAAATTGTAAAGGTAAAATTATTGGATTGGAAGGACCTCGTTCAATATGTAGTTTAGACGGGATAGGAAAAGCAGATGTAGTATTAGTTCCTTTGGAAGACGGAGATCGTTGTGAAGCGCTTGTTGAGTTAGGTAAAGAAGTATTAGTAATTGATTTGAACCCACTTTCAAGAACAGCGAGAAAAGCCACAGTGACTATTGTAGATGAAGTTTCAAGAGCATCTAAACTATTATTAGAAGAAGTTTCTAATGTTGAAAGTGAAGATATTTCGTGGGATAACGATAAAGTATTAATGGATGCCTTAAAAATAATTTCTAATTCAGTAAACAGAATTAAATGAATTAGGCTCTGTGATATGGGCTGCCTCGGATAATTTCAGTTGCCCTATACATTTGTTCTAATAATATACACGCTGCAATTTCATGAGGGAGTGTCATCATCGAAAGTGATATCTGTTGATTTGATACATTTTTCAATTTATAACTAAATCCGTCAGGAGGGCCTATAGCAAAATTAACTGTATCGTTACTAAGTGATATTTTTGATATTAAATCAGATAATTCCTTACTTGTTTTCTGGACACCGTTTTCATCTAAAATTATTAAATCGCCTTTGAGAGTGGTTAAATATTTTTCATAATTATTATTATCTTTTTTATCAGAATAAATCTTAACCATTATTCCTTTAGAAGTTACTCTGCTAGAATAATCAGAGAATATTGATGCTAAATTCTTATCTTTTATTTTACCAAAAATGTGAACAATTATTCTACCCACAATTATATCCAAAGGTTTCTGTGTAATAGAATTTCGCAAAGCATCAAGACTGAATACTCTTGCGAACCATCATTATGAGTCGTTGGCGTCGTAGACGTAAACCTAAGCCCTTTGTGGAAGAACCCCATATGCGTGGTGCTAGGATGTGGTTACAAGATTTACGAGAGGTTTGTGAAAAATCTTTCAATAACCATACAGATGGGCAATTAAAAGTTAGGGAAATGCAGGTAGAATGGACTGCTGCAAATGAGATTGGAGAGGTTTCTGATTCGTTGCTTGAAGGGCTAAATAGGAGAGCTTTTAGACTCTTACAAGCCGATTCAATAGAATGGTTAGAATGGCTTGATAATGATAAATTTTGGAATCCGGGATGGAAAGGAGAAGTGTCAGAATAATGATCTCACTAAACTTTTGGATACTATTTTATTTCCTGGTTGGAGGAGTTGTTATGTATTATAGTAGGTATCAACCATTCCCCGAAATTGGTGGAAGATTTGCCTTATTGATTATTTTTTTCGGTATTATTTTTGCTATTTCAAGCACAGCACCAAGAGAGACGCTGGAGGAATTGCCAGCTTTGATTACCGTGATTGTGGGAAGTCTTGGTATGGTTATTGGGGTAAGGCATATGGTAATTACAAAGCAAGATGTTATTTTAGCACCATTTGGAGGGTTGTTGTTGTGTATAGGTGCAATTGATTTGTTGACCGTTGAATGGGTTAATTCATCCACTAATGAACAAATAATGTCATTCATAATGTCTTCTATAATTGTAATGTTAGAAATTTATCTCGCTTTTAGAGGTTTAGTGGTAGGCGTCCCGGGAATCTCATGGTCAAAATCTGGATTAAGACAAATAAAAAGAGGTTTAATTTATGGGAAAAATGGTGCAATCGAGCATTTCAAAAAATCATGGGACATGAATGATCCGTGGCTTAATACTATGAGTCATGCAGCATTGTTCTTAATATATGAAAAAATTGGAGATGAGGAAAGTAGTTCTGAACATCTATTAGAATTAGAAAAGGCCGGAGGATGGTCTGCATTAGATGAATCTTGGACTGAAATAATAAAAAATTCACTTAGTGAAATTTCTTTGTAGCCATTGACACGAACTATTCAAAATAACAACTGCTCTCGCAGATATGCAATGGTTCGTATAACAAGAGTTCATACTGGAGGAGGGGATAAGGGAGAGACTTCACTTTTAGATGGTTCTAGAGTGAGTAAAGGAAATCCTAGAGTCGAAATGTATGGTACCATTGATGAATTGAATTCTCAACTTGGAATCGTTAGAATGGAATTAAAAAGATTCAACATAGCATCTGATGAAATAAAAAAATCTCTGGATATTGTTTTGGGACGAGTACAACAAGAGTTATTCGATATAGGAGGAGAATGTGCCTGTACACCTGGAAAACTTCCATCAATGATGGTATTAATAGGTGAAGAAGAAGGAGATAAATTGGTTGATGAAATGAATGAATGGCTTGAAGATATAGAACCATTAGAGTCGTTTATTATGCCAACTGGATCTGCACCTGTTGCAAGTTTACATGTTTCTCGTACTGTGGCTAGAAGAGCTGAAAGAATTGCTTGTTTGATGCTAGAAAATAATGGAAAAGAAGCGGTAAGAATTGAAATAATTTCTTATTTGAATCGTTTATCCGATTGGATGTTTGTTATGGGGAGATGGATAAGTGCAAAATGTAAAGAAGAAGAGGTTTTATGGACGCCGCTTGGAATGAGAACAAAAGGCGATTAAACTGGAAGTCCGGAATCGATTCTAAAAGCATAAACAGAATTAATTATTTCTTTTTCCTGATCAAATGTTAGATGTTTTTTAGCATCATCAAAATTTAACCATAAATAATTGGTGTGTTCATGAGATAATGTAACATCCAATTCTTCAGTTTCCGCTAAATACCAGTATACCTCTTTAGAAATATCTTTTCCTTTTCGTTTAAATGTGTATTCTGTACGAGCGTCCCAGCCATCAACTATCACTACTTCTTTTATCCCGGTTTCTTCTGTTAATTCTCTCAAAGCTGTATAGTGGTGGTTTTCATCTTGCTCCTCTATGTGGCCTTTTGGAAAACTCCAATGTCCTTGAGGATATTGAAGAAGTAGTATACTATCATAATTAATCAATATAAATCCACATGAGGTTTCCATGACTCTGCCGAAGAGAAGGTTACGTATCGTAATTTTCTATAAATGATTAAAAAATATAAATATTATTTCTTATTCGTTCAAAAAAAATACTGTAATTATAATCATGATGTGTAAAAGATGTATAAAAAAATTTTATCTTTGGATATTAAACGTATAATTACAGATACTGATTTAGATGGTGTGGTTACAGGAGCTATTTTGAATAGGTATTGGAAAGATGCTGAAATAATCTTCACACAAGCTGGATTATTGAGATCGGGGGAATTGGACGAAAAAATAGATATTTACACTGCAATTTGTGATTTACCATATCGTGCTAAGTGTGGATTGAATATAGATCATCATCAATCTAACAAACCTAGTCTAAATTTAGATATTGAAGGCATTATTGCTTGGGAAGATTCTCCTTCGGCGTCTCGAATAGCATACAATATTGTATCCACAGAGTTAGATCTTAGTGATTTAGACGAATTGTTAGTATGGGTTGATAAATTTGATAGTGGAAATATATCCAAAGAGGAATATTTGTCAGAAAATAATATATTGTGGTTAGGCAGAATAATTGCCGATGATCCAAAAATTGCATTACATATCTTGAAATTATTAAAAGATGGTTTATCAGTAAATACTATTCTAAAAGATGATGTTATAGTTCCTATTTTATCTAAAAAAAAAGAGGAACAGTCCAAAATTATAGAAATAATAAGAGATAAGATGGAAATAATTAACAGGCTTGCAATAGTTAATTTTGAAGGACATGGAATTCGGTCAAACGGCTACAGTGTAACTGCAATAGCTGGTAATGAATGTGATGCATGTATTGTAATACATGGGAAATTAGGTTCTTCGTTTGAGGACTATCCAAATTATCCAGCATCTGCCTCTTTCTATACTAATTCATTTTTACATAAAAATAAGGGCGTTTATGATTTAACAAAATTAGCGAGAAGATTTGATGAAGAAGGAGGAGGTCATCCTAATGCTTGTGGTTGCAGAATCAAAATTATTGGGAATAATCAATCAAATAAAGGAGAGGTCCAAAAAAAAGATCTTGACGATAATTTAAATGAATGGATCAGAATGTGGAATAAAAATATTTAAATTATTTGTAAAAGATATAAAAATCCTAAAAAGGCGTGAATAATTACGAGTATAGACATAATGTCTCCGATTCTTCCATGTAAATTTTTAGTTCTAGAAAAAGAATCATCGCCTATTTTTTTATTTGTTGAATGTCCGGATTTCCAAAGGATGAACATCAATATTACGCCTAATAAACCTCCAGAAGCATGAAAATTATTAGGTATCATATAACTATAAATTGGAACATTATCAAATTTTGCTCGAATAATTTCTGCAATAAAGGCCAAAAAAACCACAAATATTGTTCCAAGCATTAATTTATTTCCATTTGATTTATGCCTTTCAAGTGACTTTTGATAATTTTGATCTTGTAAAAAAAGCTTCTTTTGTCTCCATTTTCGTTGTTTCATAAACGCCCAAATTAATATTAAAGCGGCAATCGGATGAAGAAGAATCACAACACCCAATAAGAGATTCATATAACTCGGTAGGCGTGTATGACTTGAGTTCTCTGTTGTTTAATTTGATTATGTGGGCGATGTATTGATGTATGATTGCTAAAGGGCTCTTATTAGTGAGTTCAGATGGAGCAGTATCTTCTTGAATGTTTAGATTCTTTGTCTCAATCTGGTGATGATAAAAAAAGAAGATTGAATAGGGTTCAAAAGATATCGGCATGGGATTTGTTAAACAAGGAATGGCGTGCTTTAGTTGCCTTGGCGGCTAAAAAAGAAAGTTTGCCAGAAGTAACTAAGGATACTGGTGGAAACCTTACACCTTTCAATCCAAATCGTAATAGAAAAATTGGAAGGAGAGGAGGAAAGGGACTCAGAAGGAGTTTGGAGGATAATTTGGAGCATCCATCTGATGTAATTTTGTCTAAAGAATCAGAAGGGTACAAATTGGCCGTTTTGATAGCACAGAAAATAAAAATGGGAAATTCATGGAATTTAGAATGGAATTCACATTTAGATACTTTAAGAAAATCTTGTGAAAAGGGAATACATCCTGTTTGGAATAAATTGGCTAAAGAGGCAAATATTTTTGCTGAGCTTAGTAGATTCAAAATAAGTCATGATAGTAAAAAGAATAAAGATTCTTCCCTTTGGATTAATAGTTCCTATTTTGATCCAGAAGATACTGTAGAATTGAAATCATGGCTGGACATGAGTCTACCATTTAATGCAAAAACTGATCAACTAAAAGTAATTCAAAAAATAAAAAAAGATATGGGCAATAAACCTCGGTTTTCAGAATGGAATAAATGGATTGATCCTGTTCTAAGAAATCAAAGTAAAGAAATGGCATTGATTGAGGGGATGATACTTGCCTGCTGTAAACATGGTGATGCTATCAAAGTTTTAGATAACATATCTGAAAAATCTATTGTTGATGTGGCGAAAAAACAAGTTAGATTATTAAAATTACGTGCCGGTAACTTAACTAATTGGGAGGAAGATTCCAAAATAGAAAAAGAAGATTTGTTATCACAATCAATCAGAACTACTGCATGGAGACAAATTGAAAATATCGAGAGGGATTTTACTATTGAGGAGTTACGTTTTGGTATAGATGTTTTATCTAATTCAGAAAAAAAAGTACCAGATTTCATTATCTGGAAATTAGTGTTTAAATTATTTGAAATAAATGAATTAGAGCAGGCTTATGATGCTGTAAATGGCCTAATAATTAGGAATAATGAGCAACTGAAAATTGCATTAAAAATAAATCTGAAAAAAGATATCGCGACGATAATAGAACAATCTTTGGATAATTTAGATGAGGAGGGGCTTTTAGTAGTTGCAAAAGATCCCAGTTGTAATAACGAAATAAGAATAAAAGCTGCAACTAAAGTCTTAGAGTCTGATTCTATTAGATACATGAGTGATATCTTAGATATTTTTACTGATGTGGCTGATATTGAAAATCTAGCAAAGGTTTTGGTAGAGAATAAATCACTAGCTAAAGTTTATCCGGAACGTGTTTTGATGATTTGGCATATGATTAGTGCAGAAAATGCAAAAAATATAGCCGATGAATTAGAAATTTTAAGAGATGATGCACTTAAATCAATTACTGATTCTCCTGAAGATTTGATTCTTTCTGAGGTTTCTAAAGCACTAATATCTCTTCTTGATGGCATTCCAAGAGATATGAATATAATTAATCAAAAATTGGATTCGGATGGTTTATTGGCGCTAAATGAAGTTCGCAGAGCATTATCTCCTGAAGGAGATAGCAGGGTTAGCACGAAATCAATACAAAAACTAGAAGATTCAATAAAAATTGCAGACTTAGATTATTTGGAAAGGCGGTTGTTTGAATCACTAGGTGATTCTTTGTTGCTAAATAGGATTGCAATGGACATAGAAAGTGGCATGTCGGACAGAGTGACAGAAGCAAATCAGACTTTGATTTCGATAACCTCTAAAGATAATATTTCTATGCAGAATGTAAGATTTGTGATTGAAATGATTATTGAGCATGGGAAAATAATTGCTGAAGGGATAATTCCTTTGGAAAAGTGGTATAGAAAAAATGATAATAATAGTTTAGATTCTAGACTTATTAAGGCCACAATACAAAGTTCACAAGGCAATTACATTCAGGCTGCAAGAGAATATGAAGATGCAGCAAAAAGAATCAAACATGATTTTGAAAAATATGCATTAATTATGAGAAAGGCGTTAATATCTTATGCTCATGGAGGTGGATGGAATAATTCCGTAAATCTAATCAATTCAAAACCTGCGCTATCTGCTTCAGTAACAGAAAGATTTCAATTATACCTCAACGTTTGTAATGATGAAGTAGGAAATAAAAAGGACAAGGCAAGGAATCGGTTACATGAATATGCATTAAAGGAAGTACAATCTGAAACGTCAAATATCAAAGAAAATAGAGAAGCACAAATAGAGGCTTTAGAGCTTTTTATGCGATATCCAGAAGAGTTGGATCCTCCGCTACCAAAATCTCCATTTCAAGGTCGAGTTAGAGCAGCAATACGTGGATTACAAGGAATAGAAAATACACATAGATCAGAGCTTGATTTAAAATTTGAACAAGAAATGTCTAGAGAAAAAAAGGATATTTATGAAATTCAATCTATAGCAAATCAAATTGCAGATTATGCTCCTATCAGGGGATTACGAAAATTAGAACGGGCAATTTCTTCTCCTAATTTATCAGAAAATAATAAGACTACGTTAGAAAGGGTTGCTGGAGCAATGTTCGTGCAACATAGCGAATCCATACCCATAAAAGAAAGGGGTATGTTACGTAATCTTTCACTAAAACCTGTAGTCATTGTAGATACAAATATTTTGATTGACACTCTAAAAGATGATTTATTACGAGAAATGTCCGGTGATAGTTTTGGAAGCCTTAACTGGACCGGAGATAGGTCATTCCATTGGATGCTAAGAAGAAGAAGTAAGGAAAAATTGATGTTCATGAATATTCCACCAATGGTAAGAGCAGAATTTCAGAATAGAGTCAAAACTCCTAAAGATGTATTAGAATTATTTTCTAAGAATGTATATGTAGATTCCAAAACTTGGAATGAAAAAATAACTAAAACATTACTTGAAAAGAAAGTAAAACAGATTTGTAAAGAATTCGGTAATTGGGATTGTAAAATCAATAAAAAAAGAATGAAAGAAATTGAACTAGAAGAATTTATGATACAACATAAAAATATATTTGAAGAGTTAACTAAACAAAAAATGAGTAGAGAAGATAATTCAAAGAGAAGTACAATAAAAGGTCAAGAAATATATCCTGAAGGAGGAGATATTCAAATAATGCGTTATGCAGCTGAACTATGTAATAATATTAATCCAGAAATAGGAAAAGTAATTATCGCAACTAGGGATGCTGATTTCAAATTAATCTCAAGATCTTTAGAGGAAGAATTTGGATTTGGAATAGTCGGAGATGCACAGGAGCTTAACAGAAGAATATTGAGAAAGGTTTCCTGATTGGTCTACAGATTTATTTGATTCAAAAACCATTTTTCTAAAATTTTTCTTCTTTCAATTGAATCTATTGCAGATGTATGAGGCATAGAATCCAAAACATGTATTTCAGAAATGTCTTGATAATGTTGTTTCAACAATTCAAAATGATCATTACCAAGAGTTTCATCGTTTCCTGCCTGAATTACTAATATTGGCACCATGGGGATTCCCCAAAAAGGGATTTGAGCATTAGCATAACCTACATTCAAATCTGGATGTATGCGTTGATATTCTCTCCTAAGAATATGCCTGACCCATGAATTTGCCATTACCGCCCTTCCAGGTAGTTTTTTTTCAATAATTAATGGAAAAGACGTTGCTGGAGATTCTAATATTATGCCTCTGAGTGCTTTCTTCCACCAGCCAGATGAATGTGATGAAAGTCTAATTGTAAGGAATCCGCCCATTGAATGGCCATATATCCATAAATTTTCAGGAATATATCCCAAAACGGTAGGTATTTTTTCTAATAATAACTCAATATCGGCTATTACTTTAAGAATGGTCCACTCATACTTTCCCTTTTGTTCTCCAAACCCTCGCTGATCTAAACTAAAGATATTTGGGCCCATGGTGTTC
The DNA here is from genome assembly GCA_003602595.1 of Candidatus Poseidoniales archaeon. Taxonomy (GTDB): domain Archaea; phylum Thermoplasmatota; class Poseidoniia; order Poseidoniales; family Thalassarchaeaceae; genus MGIIb-O3. Next base: position 22,849 of record QQRX01000007.1, read on the forward strand.
ATATGCTGACACCTGGATTCTCCTCTCCCCAGACTAGAATTATATCCATGTAAATATAATATTACATCTTTACTATTATTGGTTGTTTTTAAATAATGTGCCTTAAGAGTTTCATTGCCCCACCCTAAAAAAGTAAATGGACGCCAGCGAGTATCGGTAATATTGGTCAACTCTCTAGAAGGAGTAATAAAAACTGAGGAATATATTCTCCATCTCATAAATAACCATCCTGCGACAGGAATCGATGCTCCGAAAAGAATCCAAGAAAACCGATATGTTCTCCAAACTGGAGAAAGCATCAACACAATAAGTTGGATTAAAATTAACAAAGTCAAAACTTTTGGCTTGCTTGGTAATAGCGGTTTTGGTGTTTTCTGATAAACTGCTGCTCTCAAATGAGAAATATGAAATTTCTTTTCATTTTTTTCTTTAATCAAAATATCCACCTATAATTCTTGGAGTTGTATGTATTAAATAAATAAAACAGTGAAAACGATTACAACATGTTATAGAACTTACACTAGATTTTAAATTTACACTTAGATTAAACTTTGTAATCAATAATTCAAATACCCTACTATTGAGCCATTGGTATGGAAGGTGCTACTGATCCTGCTACCTTAGAAAATCGTCTTTATTTTAAAATGGGAATTTTTGTTTATGATAATGCAAAGGTTGTACTTATGTGCTCTCTATTATTATGCGCAGGACTAGGGTACATGATTACATTAGAACCACGATATATCGAAGGATATGGAGAAGGAGATCTAGAATCAGTTGATGGATGGGAAGCTGCCGGAGAAGGCTTTTCTGACCCTAATGAAACGGCTTTCGAGTCTTTTCACGTTCTATTTCATCACCCCGGTTATGTTTACGATGATGAAGAAGTAGTCTCTGCTATCCAATCAACTATTGAAGTACTTTCTACAAATGAGAACATCGATGTAGAAGTTCCATGGGAGACAAATGAGGCAAATCAATCTATGTTAGTAAGCAGTATTGATTCTTCGTGGTCTAGAGTATATGTCAAGGTCAATATGAATAGAGAGGACTCTAAAGTTCTCTTAAAAGATATTTATCAGGATATAGAACTACCAAGTAGTGCCCCGGAGGGAATGGAAAAATACCTCACAGATAATTTGGCGATTGACATCACCTTCGATCTGGTTCTCAAAGAAGAGCTTCTAAGAGCAGAGTTGATTTCAGCTCCATTGACTATACTAATTCTCTTGTTTGTATTTGGTACTGTGGTCTCTGCGAGTCTTCCAGCATTATCTGGAATCTACACTGTAATAGCCGCAGTAGGTATAATTCACGGTCTTACTTACGTTGTCGATGATCTTACAGTTTATGCAGTGAATATCGTGTCTTTGTTGGGCATCGGTCTGAGTGTGGATTATTCGCTGTTTATAGTTAATAGATTCAGAGAAGAGTTGGGTAGAGGTCATGACGATAGGACTGCTATCGCAATGACTAGCGCGACCGCCGGGAGGGCGATTTTGTTTTCAGGCCTCACAGTGGTTGCAGGCCTGACCGGGATGTTATTTTTCGATAATACCGGACTGCCATCACTAGGCTGGGGAGGAATTTGTGCGACTTTAGTAGCGCTCACTTCCTCAGTCATTCTACTTCCATCTATACTAGCGATACTTGGAGATAAAATCAATTTTGGAAGAGTTCCTTTAGGACTTAACACAGAAGTATCTGATGATGGTTTTTGGTCGGATTTAGCTAGAAGGGTAATGGACAAGCCGTTTTCAGTTTTGATTCCATCTGTTCTGATTCTTTTAGCAGCAGGAGCTCCTTTTCTTCAAGCAGAGTGGGGCATCACTTCTTGGAAAGCTTTGAGTCCGGATAATGAAGCCAGAAGTGGTATGGAGTTTACGGATGAAAACTGGCCTCAAGAAGTTTCTAATACCGCCCTAATTGTTTACGAGATTCAACCTGAAACAGATATATTTTCTGAGGAAAATATCAGAAGTCTTTATGCATTTTCTAAAGATATATTATCTATCGAAGGGGCCAATTATGTCTTCACTTACGCACACTTTAATTCAAGCTGGAGTGAAGATGAGGTTGTCGATTTTTGGAATGATTCGACTGATGGTGATTTATCCCCAGATGAGGCAATAGTACGTGGGATGGAAAGAGGATTCTACGCTGATTCATCTGTTGGAGATGGAGTCGTTCTCGTTCAAGTAGCCATAGAGGGAGATCAAAGTAGTGAATCATCCAGAAAGGTTGTTCAAGAAATCAGGAATTTAAATGGCAAAGAAAGTCAGTTTGGAGGAGTTTCAGAGGTCAATGTCGCAGGCTTCGCTGCTTACAACCAAGATGTTTTAGATGCTGTCAAAGAGAACTTGCCAATCGCATTGATGTTCATACTATTCTCCAGTTACCTACTAATTTTCCTACAGGTAAGATCGGTAATTTTGCCCATGAAGGCTCTTATAATGAACATATTATCGGTAAGTGCCTCATTCGGAATACTAGTATGGGTTTTCCAAGAAGGAAACGGAGCTGAGTTACTAAACTTCACCCCTCAACCTATAGATCCAACCACACCTGTGATGATTTTCGCTATTTTGTTCGGACTAAGCATGGATTACGAGGTACTGATGCTCTCTAGAATTCACGAAGAATGGGAGAGAACAGGAGATAATACGATGGCTGTAGCCACCGGTCTACAAAAGAGCGGTCGAATAATCACATCTGCTGCCCTAGTCATGGTCACTGTCTTCTCGGCCTTTGGATTCTCATCAGTTTCACTTATGATGCAATTCGGATTTATGCTAGCACTTGGAGTGGCCGTAGATGCGACTATTGTTCGTGCATTAGTAGTTCCTTCAACAATGAGATTAATGGGTAATTTGAATTGGTGGTCACCTAAATGGTTACGAAGGAGTTTAGATAGGTTTGAAAATAAACTCGATTATCCTAAAGAATAATTTGGCTTTACATATGATTGATTATTGCTTCACCAAAAGAGGAACAGGAAAGGAGCAGGGCATCATCCATCAATCTTTCAAAATCATATGTGACTGTTTTTGCAGAAATAGCTCCTTCCATTCCCCTAACTATCAAATCTGCCGCTTCATTCCAACCCATATGACGTAACATCATTTCAGCGGACAGAATTAATGAACCTGGATTTACCTTATTTTGGCCTGCATATTTGGGGGCTGTACCATGTGTTGCTTCAAATATTGATATACCAGTATCATAGTTAATATTTGCACCAGGTGCAATACCTATGCCGCCAACTTGGGCTGCTAGTGCGTCTGATATGTAATCTCCATTAAGATTCATTGTAGTTAAAACGTCATATTCTCTTGGCCTGGATAATATTTGTTGGAGCATTGCATCTGCAATTACATCTTTAATTATAATTTTATTTCCAGAATTTGGGTTTGAGATGGCACACCACGGGCCGCCATCTATCTCAATGGCGCCAAACTCGTCTTTGGCTAATTGATAGCCCCAATCTCTAAATCCTCCTTCTGTAAATTTCATTATATTGCCTTTATGTACTATAGTGACATTATTTTTATCTTGTTCAATTGCATAATTGATTGCTGCTCTTACTATTCTATGAGTACCTTCTTTACTGATTGGTTTGATGCCTATTCCACTAGTTTCTGGAAATCTGATTTTATCTACGCCCATCTCATCTTGTAAGAAATTTATGATTTTTTTTACTTGAGGGCTACCAGCTTCCCATTCTATTCCGGCATAGACGTCTTCACTATTTTCTCGAAAAATAATCATATCCACATCTTTCGGAGATCTCACGGGACTGGGGGTTCCTTCATACCATCTGACTGGTCTAACACATGCAAAAAGATCTAGCTTTTGTCGGAGGGCAACGTTGAGGCTTCTGATTCCTCCTCCAACAGGCGTTGTAAGTGGACCTTTTATTGAAATTAAACCTGTCCTCATTGCTTCTAATGTTTCTTCTGGTAGCCATTCCCCAGTTCTATCAAATGCTTTTTGTCCAGCCAAAACTTCATGCCAATAGATTTTCTTAGATTTGGAATATGCTTTTTCTACTGCTGCGTTCACAACATCAATCATTACAGGAGTGATGTCGATACCTATTCCATCTCCCTCAATATAGTGAATTATGGGGGTGTCTGGGATGTATAATTTGCCATCTTGCATCGTAACTTTATGGCCCTCTGTCATGTGTCTCATATACGCCACCAGCCTGTCATTGAAGAAGCCAACCCTCATGACCTAGATTATACTGGATATAATTATGAAAGGCACGGTTCGATGGATAGAAGATAAAACGATGGAAGGGATTACTGAAGGAGGTAAAAAATTTGGAATTTATGGAAAGGATTTCCCGAGTCCAATGGAAATGTTATTGCATGCACATGCCGCATGTTCGTTTATTGATGTTATTGGGGGATTGAAAGAACGTATGGAAAAAGTAAATGAAGCGTGGATAGAAATAGAAGGTACAAGAAGGGAAGAGAGTCCTAGAACATTTCAGTCCGTTCATATGAAATATGTAATAAATGGAGATGTGCCGAGAGAATTAGTTAACAGAATAATAGAATATAGCCACGAAAAGCTTTGTTCAGTGGGAATAATGTTAACAGGTTATGGCATGAAATTAACATGGGAATTAGAAATTAATAAAATGTAATTTGGCGTACTTGGAAAAGGAATAAAAATATCAATAATGATACAATTTGTAGTAGGTTCTTCCTCAATCATTAAACACCCTCTATCAGGAAGACAAAATCCCGCACGTGGGGCAATGCAGAAATCGGACATTCAAATTATAGGAGGAGTATATAATGCAGACGAAAATAAAAAAGGTCAACTCAGGAGCAAAAGAAGAAAGTGGAATGATAATTGAAAGAAGATTCACATCAGCCGGAGAAGACCCTTTTGATTCATTCAACTGGATTGAAATGGATGTAGAAATTAGAAACCCTGATGGTTCAATGGCTGAATCTATCCATGGAGTGAAATTACCATCAGGTTTTTCTGGTGTACCGGGGAAAGTTTTGGCTCAGAAATATTTGCGTAAAGCGGGCGTTCCTCTCTATCTGCGAAAGGTATCGGAAGACGATGTGCCCGTTTGGCTTCAAAGAAGTGAGCCAGATCATGAGAAACTTCAAACCGTTGATAAAGAAAAAAGATGGGGAGGAGAAACTGATGGCCGAGACCTATTTAGAAGATTGGCTGGAACGTGGACTTATTGGGGATGGAAATATGGATATTTTGCAAGTGAAGCAGATGCTTTAGCATATTTTGATGAAATGTGCTACCTAATAGCAAGCCAGAGATCTGCACCGAATAGTCCTCAATGGTTCAATACTGGACTGCACTGGGCATATGGGATTGAAGGCCCAGCACAAGGGCATCACTATGTTGATCCAACAACTGGGGTGCTGAGCTTGTCCTCTAATGCTTATGAGCATCCTCAGCCCCATGCTTGCTTTATTCAGTCAGTATCTGACGAATTAGTAGGAGGGACTGGTTCAATTATGGGACTATGGAACAGAGAAGCATTATTGTTCAAATATGGTTCAGGAACAGGCTCAAACTTTTCCAGCATTAGAGGAAAAGATGAGCCTCTATCGGGAGGAGGAAAATCATCCGGATTATTGTCTTTCTTAAAGATTGGAGATAGAGCAGCAGGTGCTATAAAATCTGGAGGGACAACGCGTAGAGCGGCCAAAATGGTAACTCTTGACCTTGATCATCCAGATATTGAAGAATATATCGATTGGAAGGCTAGTGAGGAAGAAAAAGTATCTGCTCTTGTGATCGGTAGTAATATTCTACAAAAGCATGCAAACACCATTATGGAAAAGATTTGGGAACATAGTAATGATTCTGAAAGGTTCGATCAAAGTGTAAATTTGCCGTTAAGAAAAGCAATGGTACAAGCGATAAAAGATAGCGTGCCTCAACCACATATCCAAAGAATTATTGATCTGGCAAAACAAGGTTGGAAAGGCGTTGATTTTGATGTTTTAGATACAGATTGGCAGGGAGAAGCATATATGACGGTGTCTGGTCAGAATAGTAATAATTCTGTTAGAGTTCCAAATGAATTTATGGATTCTGTAAAAAGTAACGGAAAATGGAATCTCTATTACAGAACTGAGTTAGATAAAGCAGAACAGGAGGGGCGTGCGCCAGAGCCTTGTAAAATATTAGATGCGAGCGAATTATGGGATAAAGTAGCTTATACTGCATGGGCGTGTGCAGACCCAGGCGTACAATTTGATACTACTATTAATGAATGGCATACTTGTCCAGAAGGAGGGAAAATAAATGGTTCTAATCCTTGTTCTGAATATATGTTTTTAGACGATACTGCATGTAATTTGGCAAGTATAAACCTCCTAAAATACTATGATTTAGGAACTCAAACTTTCAATATAGAGAATTTTCGTCATAGTGTTCGCTTATGGACAACAACATTAGAGATTAGTGTCTTAATGGCTCAATTTCCTTCTGCTGAAATCGCCCAAAGATCTTATGATTATCGAACGCTGGGTCTAGGATACTGCAACATAGGTTCTTTGTTAATGCACATGGGAATACCATATGATGATGAACGAGGATATGCCATTTGTGGTGCTATGACTGCAATAATGTGTGGAGAATCGTATGCCACAAGTGCAGAAATAGCATCAATATTAGGACCATATCCAGATTATGAAAGAAATAAAGAACATATGCTAAAAGTTATGCGCAATCATCGAAGGGCCGCTTATGGTACAAGTGATGACGAATATGAAGGTTTAACTGTAAAACCAATGAGTATAGATTCTAAAAAGTGTCCAAAGGACTTATTAGAAGCAGCTCGAAATGCTTGGGATGTTGCTTTAAGAGAGGGCGAAGAGCATGGATATAGAAATGCACAGACAACCGTTATTGCTCCTACCGGAACAATAGGGTTAGTGATGGGAGCAGATACAACTGGAGTAGAGCCTCAATTTTCTCTAGTACAATACAAAACATTGGCTGGTGGAGGTTCGTTAAGAATTGTAAACAGTGGCGTCCCTAATGCATTGAAAAGGCTCGGTTACAGTGATAAAGAAACAACAGATATTGAAGAATATATCACAGGCACAAAAACATTGAGTAATTGTCCTCATCTTTCTGCAGAGAAATTGACTAAAATGGGATTTGATGTCAATACAATAAAGAAATTAGAAGATAGTTTTGATGATGTGTTTGATATTCGTTCTGCTTTCTCTCCGACGATATTAGGAGAAAAGGTATGCAAAGACACTTTGGGGATGAATCAAAAGGATTATGATGATCCTTTCTTCGATGTTTTGTCCCATATAGGATTGTCATCTGATGAAATTGATACTGCTAATGATTATGTGTTTGGATATAATATGATAGAGGGCGCTCCGGGCTTAAAAGAAGAACATTTGGCTGTATTTGACTGTGCTACTCCTTGTGGAAAATATGGTAAAAGATCTATTGATTGGAGAGCTCATGTTATGATGATGGCTGCTGCACAGCCGTTTATTTCTGGTGCAATTTCAAAAACAATTAATATGCCTTCTGATTCAACTGTAGAAGAAATAAGGGATGCATATAACCTGAGTCATTCAACGATGAATAAAGCATGTGCAGTTTACAGGGATTGTTCTAAATTATCTCAACCATTGATGAATCAGTTAGTTGATTCTAGCGCTATGGATGATGAAGAAGAAGTTGAGGAATTAGTAGTTACAAAAATGGTTGAAGAGGTGGTAAAGGTTCTACCTGTACCAGAAGTTGATGCAATGCCTGTAGCACAATCAATGGTGAATTATATAGCTACAAGAAGGCAACTACCCAATAAAAAGAAAGGTGATAATATAAAGGCAAGAATTGGTGGTCACAGTGTTCGGTTAATTACAGGAGAATATCCAGATGGGGCACTTGGAGAAATCATATTAGTAACCTCAAAAGAAGGTGCTGCATGGAGAGCAATGCTAAATCAATTTGCAATAGCAGTCTCAATTGGATTACAACATGGAGTACCACTTGAAGCGTTTGTAAAGGTATTTACTTTCCAGAAATTTGAACCAAGTGGAATGGTTGAAGGAGGAAGTGGAAGAGTCAAAATGACTTCTAGTTTGGTAGATTGGATTTTCAGGGAGTTGGCAATTGAATATGCAGGTAGAGATGACCTGGCTCATGTTGCAGTAGAAGAATCGGATTTTGATCCTTATTCGATAAGTAAACCACAAATTAGTGATGTCGGTATAGTAAGAAATCAAGGTGAAAAGCGAGAAATTCAATATACTCTTGATTCAGTGTCAAATCTAGAAAATAAAAATATGAAAGAAAGAAGGATTGCAAGAGAGAGGGGGTATACGGGAGATATTTGTGCGTCTTGTGGCAGTAGCCAAATGCGTCGTAATGGAACTTGCCTAAAATGCGATGCATGTGGTGAAACTACAGGTTGTTCTTGAAATAAAATACCTGCTACATAAATAAGATATAATATGTACAGACGCATGTATGTCCATTAGTGTCGACGTGGTGATTCCAACATTTCGGAGACCAGATGTATTATCTAGGTGCTTAAAATCATTAAGTGAACAAACTGTCGCACCGCAGTCAATCGAGGTTATTGATGATTCAGAAACTGATTTTGGGCCTGGTACATCAAGAAATATAGGTTGGAAAAAAGGTAATGCCGATATTGTAGCCTTTCTAGATGATGATTGTGTTGCTCCATCAAATTGGATAGAGACCATATTAAAAATATTTGAAAAAAATAATTCAATAGGTGGAATAGAGGGGGCTATGACTACAATAGATAAAATGGGGAATATAGTGTCTCATAATCCTCCTACACGATTTAAATGGGATCGTTTCAAAACAGCTAATTTAATAATAAAAAGAGAAGTTTTGGAAGAAGTGGGTGGCTTTGATGAAAGGTATCATTTGCATAGAGAAGATACGGATTTAGCATGGAAAGTTATTGATGCAGGATATTCGATAATATGGGCTCCTGAGTGTATAATGCATCATCCTGAACCTTTGGGGTCAATGGGAACATATGCGCCTTATCCCAAGTCTGAACAATTACTTTATCGACGCAATCCTAAGAAATATGTAGAAAGTGCTGCTGGACTAATATCTAGAAGTAGTGTTATTAGTGGAGACTTATGGAAATTACAAAAAAATTTAAGAAAACCACAAAAAAATAGTGATGTCAAACCATTATCCAGATACGAATCTTGGTCATTATGGAGTAAGGCTTGGTTCGTTGCTGTATTTTGGCTTATTAGAAAAAATTTGGTTGGAGAGCCAAAAAGAGTTTCAAAGAACTTACGAGTGTAAGAAGTTTTTATTTTATATAATTATCAATAATATCAGTCCATTTTTTTGTTGAAAATCCGGTAATAGACTCAAATAACATCAAATCTTCCAGGATTTCTTCATAACAAACTGAATAATGTAAATTAGTAATTTCATGGGGTTTGCTTTTACTACTTATTATTGGGGCTGAATAAATATTTATGCCTTTATTCTGTAATCTTTTTACAATTGGGTTTTTCAAAAAATTTGGTATTGATGAAAATATTATCTTTAAAATGCTTCCAACTAATGTCAAAGGCCTCCTATCAGAAGCTTTATTCGCGTTCTTAATCATTTCTAAATCATAATTATACGGTTCTAATTCCAAAAACTGTTCAATTTTTTGTAATGTTTCCTTTTGTTTATTTTTCATTATATTGCTGTCAATAATTATGAAGTTATTCATATCAAAATATTTTAACCAACGTTCCATTGATTTTCCATACAACGAATCATATCTCAATCTTTCATCTCGCCATGCAAAAGAAAAATCTGACCAATTGACATTATGTCTTTTATCTTCTTCTGTTTCTATAATCATTCTCCAATGGCTAAAGGCTCTTGAAATGGGTTCACGGATACATAAAATAAATTTCATATTTGGGAATTTATCATATATTCTCTTTGGTGCTAAAGGGCAGGCAAATGTATGTATTGAAGCATCTATTTTCATTCTATTATCATCAATAAAAAATTGTTTATATTCATCCCACACTAGATTATTGGTATTTCTACCAAAAGTTCCCTTATGAGTTGAGAAAAAATTCGGCTCTTTTGGGTTTGAAAGTTGTAGATCGGGGTGCTGGGACAATGCATTCGCCAACCAAGTTGAGCCGGATTTAGGAACGCCTACAATATATCCGCCTAATGTATCCAAATATGACCCCCCCATCAATCCGAATCAATCGGTAGATATGAAAAGTATGATTGATTGTGGATTATATAGGTGATTCTATCGCATACCGATTAATATGGTTTCAACATATCCATAAGGCCGCTGGAACTTTGATAGTTAATATGGCAAAAGCTAATAATGAAAAAATGTATATTAACAACAACAATGGAAATCCAACTAATGATAATGGAGTTGTGTTACCTATTTGGGAATATAGCGATCTTGAATTATCAAAATTTATAGATAATTGTGAAAAAAATGGGGTTACTTTTGTTGCAACTGAGTCAGGAGCCCCAAATTTCAATGTCCTGGAAATGGACAATCGGGTTACATTAATCACATGTCTAAGGGATCCTGAAAAAAGACTGGTGTCGAATCATAATTATGCATATTATTCTGGATATACAGAAGAAAAGAAATTGATAAATTTCATACACAAACCAAATATTTTTTTATCTGATAATTATTATGTTAGAATTTTTTCAAATAATGGAAAATTTCCAAATAAACTACTAAATGAAGAAGATTATCAATATGCTATTGAAAATATATCCAAATTTGATTTGATAATAAATTTAGATCTTGATGATGTACAAGAAAAATTGAAACTAAAACTTGATTGGAAAAATAAAAAGGTCGATAGACATAGTACATTTGGAAATAAATGGAATATAATTAATTTATTAAAAAAATTACAATTTCTTAAATTAAAAAAATATCTAAAAAGGGAAAAAATAGATTCGGACTTGTCTTGTATAAAAAATAAATATAATTTGGACTATAGATTTATGGAGGAGTTATTTAGTAAATAAATATCTATATTTTTGTTTTAATTTTTGATAGTTTTTTTTGTAAATCTTCATCACGCATTCCTATCCAACGATACAAATCAGAAAATGACTTTGTATCCTTATTAAAAATTTTAGTTGCTGTATCAATATACGATGCTGGACTTAATTTCCCTTGATCGCAAATATAACTAACTAGTTTAGAGCGAGAGGTTTCATTGCATTTAATCCATAGATCCGGTAGAATATTTATTTTATCTGTGATGTCATGATTTAAATACTCCCTTATGCTATTATTTACTAATATTTGAAGTGCTTTTTGATTACCATGCTGAATTACAATTGGTGCTCTTAGATAGTATGCGTTTCTATTAGACCTAATAATGAATCCAAGAGCAGCCGTGGCAAGTACACATGTATTTTGATCGGAGTCTATCAATAACCAATCTAAAATCGATAAAGTAAATTCTGGATCGTAAGAATATATCTTCGGTATTACCGAAGCTAAACTTCCTTTTGTAAAGGTGTTTGCGCTGGAATCAATTGAGCCAAGAATATTTTTGGATTGTATAGGATAGTCGGGCATTAGTTGTGTCGTGGCTTGTATCAATGATTCAACTTGTTCGCCTTGTAGTTGATTCAAGCATGTTTTTATTCTTGAAAATAAATCTAAATGATCAGTCAGAAAAGGGAATGTACTAAGGCTATGAATCCAAAATGGAAGGATATGTTTTAGAGACTGATCGGAGGAAGAAAGGTAATCTAAAATAATATTCACTGCAAAAATACCAGAGGGATGAGGAATATTATATTCAAAATTATTATCATTATCTGAAGGATTCCAAGCAAGGTGATGTGGGCCAGAAGGGTTTGTCTTTGGCCTAAAATTAGGAGGTCTGGCCATAGAAATTGATATAATAAAATTAAAGCAAAAATCCCTACATATAGTAGAGGATTCATAACACATCCCTATCAAAATAGAAATAGCAAAATACCATCTAGATGTGTCTGGTGACTTTTCATCTAATGCAGCATTGAGCCAATCATTAATTTGTAAAATTATTATTCTTTTTGAAACTTGATCGATATTTTTTAATGCCCATTTTTCTCTTTCCCCTTGAGGATTGATGTGTCTGTTAACATAACTTGGTTCTAGGGCTTCAACTACTTCATCTAATTTTGAATTAAAACCGGCCTTATCAATTGAAAATAAACCTAAAACTTGAGAGGATAGTTCAGAAATTGATTCTGGATATTGTGCAGGAAAGTCGGGTAATTCTAGTGGAGGATTTGGCAAAAATCCATGTTTAAAAGAGTCTTTTACATATTGTGATAGTAACTCTGTACAATTCTCCCAGATTAGGATATTAGATTCACGGCGAACCATGAAGGTCACCAATTAAATCTCTAATTCAATGTTTAAATTTTGAATTAATTCCTTATAACGATTACGAATTGTTACTTCTGTAACTCCTGCAACCTCTGCTACTTCTCTTTGTGTTCTTCTCTTTCCACAAAGAACGCTGGCAATATAAATTATTGATGCAGCAATCCCAGTAGGACCTCTGCCGCTAGTCAATTCTCTTTCTTGTGCGGCAGCGATTAATTCGTAAGCTTTAGCCTGTACTTCTGCATCCAAATCTAAGCCAGAACAGAAACGAGGAATATAATCTTCTGGTTTTGTTGGAGGTATTTTCATTTTTAACTCTCTTACCATAAATCTGTATGTACGTCCTATTTCTTTTCTACCTGTTCTGCTAGCTTCCCCGATTTCATCTAACGTACGAGGGTTGGAGCATTGTCGGCAAGCAGCGTAAAGACTAGCAGCGGCGACACCTTCTATTGAACGTCCTCGGATTAATCTAGCCTCAACTGCTTTTTTATAATTCACAGCAGCTGCCTCTCTAATTGATTTAGGCAAATCTAGACGGCTGGCCATTCTATCTAATTCTGCTAATGCCATAGCCAGATTCCTTTCAGTAGCGTTACTTACTCTTGATCTTTTTTGCCATTTTCTCATACGATAAAACTGACTTCTATATCGGCTCGAAATTGATTTTCCTGAATAGTCCTTATTTTGCCAATCGATATCTGTTGAAAGTCCTTTATCATGTAGCATAACAGTCATTGGAGCCCCGGTACGAGCTCGCTGATCTCCTTGTTCAGGGCTAAAAACTCTCCACTCTGCGCCCTGATCTATTACATTATCTTCCAAAACAAGACCGCAGTCTTGGCAAATGAGTTCTCCTCTGTTTTCATCTTTTACTAAATTTCGACTTGCGCATTCTGTACATTTAACTGTATCCTCAATAAGGTCATTTACCATGATATCACTCCATCTTTCCTAGGAAAGATAAAATACTCCGAAAGCGCATTATATTTAAGTCTGACAGTAAATGTATCATAAATTTAATTTTCAAATCTAATCGAATTTAAAACTTAATTATCAAAAATCATGATATATGTCCGGAGTGTGCCAAGGTTACGGGAGTAGTAAAATGTTGGAAGAGCAATGGCCTCCAAAAAAAATATCTCTTACAAAAGGAAAAAGAGTTTTATTTTTAACTAAGGATTTGGATTTAATATCTAAGCAATTGTATAATGGTCTCAATCTTAAAATGGAAGACTTGAGCATAGACGATTTACTTGATGACATTAATACAGATGTAATGACTCCTGCTTGGGTATGCTTTGATCATGAGCCATCCAAAATTGCTGAAAATGCGTATGCTGGCCTGATGCATGGTGGCAGGAGAGTCTTTGAAGAACGAGCGTTGATAGATGGAAATTTTGAAGTGATAGTTTCTGGTCATAGAAAGGGAACTGGTTCTAGCAGAGAAACTGCTCCTCAGTGTGAAAGATGGTCCGGAATTAGATTAGTTATTGCTGCATCCTTCGCACCTATTCATGAAAGGAATAATATAAATTTAGGACAATTGATGGGTAATTATGCGATTTTAGAAAGATTACAAAAAGGTGAGTCGATAGATTTATCAGAATTTACATCAAAATACGACCCGATAACCCGCTTAATTTTAGAAAATGGGGGGATTTTGCCTTTTGCAAAAAAATTAGGTAAAGGAGATATTGTTTTACCAGAGTCTGTAACTACAAAAAGAGATATGACGATGGCAGAAAAGATAATTGCAAAGAAAATGATTGGAGATAATACAGTTGAGAAATTTGTAAAGCCTGGTGATGCTGTACTTGCATCTGTAGATGGTGGCTATTCACATGAATTTACCACGGCCCAAGTACATACATTCCTAAAAGAAGAATATGGAGATAGTTATTCTATTCCAAATCCGATTAAGTTTGCAGTCTTTGAAGATCATTTACTTTATGCAACAAACGTACCTAAATTTAGTCCTCATATCAATAAAATAGAAGAATTACGGAATATGCAAAAAATATTTCAAAAACATACGAAAGTTAGAGATTACTCGGCAGAAGGAGGGATTAGTCCAGGTATATGTCATCAGGTTGCTAGGGAGGAATTTATAGATGTTGGAGATTTTATTCAAGCAACTGATTCGCATACTTGCATGGGAGGAGCTTCGAACGCTTTGACATATGGCGTGGGTTCTACCGAATATGCAAACTTGATACATAATCAGTTTGCTTTTGTAAAAGTCCCAGAAAGTATTCGATTTGAATTAATAGGAAAATTACACCCTGGATGTACCGCGAAGGATGTTATTTTACATATATTATGGAATTATGCGGCGAAATCAGAAACATTGGATAGAAGTATGGAATTTGGCGGACCGGGGCTTGCAAGTCTTTCTATGGATGAAAGAGCAACACTGTGTAATATGGCTACAGAGTGCAGTGCTAAAACTGGAATCTGTGAACCCGATTCAATAACAATAGAATGGTTATTAAAAAAGAGAGATGGTTTAACCACTGAAGAAATTGAAAAATGTTTCATTTTACCGGATGAAAATGCAATTTATGATGGAGGCGTACATGTAATTAATCTTTCAGAAATATTGCCAATGGTAGCTCATCCTGGAGATCCAGATAAAGGGATTCCTTCCGATCCAACAAATGGTGCCTTTATCAAGGACCTAGGAGATATAAAAATAGATATTGCTTATGCAGGATCATGTACTGCAGGTAAAGATGATGATTTTGCATATTACGCGATGGTGACTAAAGCGGCATTGGCTGCGGGTATGAAAATTGCAGATGATGTGGAATGTTATATCCAATTTGGATCTAAGTCTGTCAAAGAATTATCCATAAAAAACGGGTGGGTCGACTTATTTGAAAAGGCAGGAATAAAAATTATTGATCCCGGGTGTGGTGCTTGCATAGGAGCAGGGCCGGGAATAAGTAATGATGCTAGTCAGGTGACTGTTTCAGCGATTAACCGCAATTTCCAAGGAAGATCTGGTCCTGGTAAATTATATCTAGCAAGTCCTTTGACTGTAATGACAAGTGCTTTTAAAGGTAAAATTACGTCCTGGGAACCTGAAATTTTTAATTAAATCTGAGTAATATAGAAATATATAATATTAAGCACTTTTACAATTAATTTTCATGCAAAGTTAAGGGCGGTCTGCGTTCTGGATAGCGTAACCATAAGCAGGCCCCGTGCCAATAGGGTATTGGGAGGACCTGATGGAGGGATTTAAATGAACAAAGCCGAAGAAATTTCTAGTAAACAAAAACAAATTGCCGTAAGTGAATTTTTTGAAAAAAATAAACATTTTCTTGGGTTTGATTCTTTACAACGATCAATAATCACTGCAGTAAAGGAGTCTGTAGATAATTCTCTAGATGCTTGCGAAGAGGCCCGTATATTACCAAATATACATGTTGAATTAAATAAACAAAAAGGCGATAAAATTGAATTTGTTACACAGGATAATGGGCCTGGAATACCAAGAAATGCAATCGAGGATGTTTTTGGAAAATTTCTATTAGGTTCAAGGTTTCATGCCATTAGACAAACTCGTGGGCAACAGGGCATCGGCATAACAGGAGTGGTGATGTATAGCCAATTAACCACAGGATCGAAGACCCACGTTATATCAAAGGTTAAACAGGAATCTTCCGCAGTTATCGTTGAATTGGGTCTAGACACAAGGAAAAATAAAGCAATAAAAACCGGCGAAAGACGAGAGGTGTGGATTGATAAAAACACAGGTAAAGAAATAGAACAAGGTTTAAGGATTAGAACTATCATGAAAGGTAAATATCAGAAAGGTAAACAATCTGTTCATCAATATCTTAGGATGACTTCGATAGTTAATCCTCACGCAAGTATATCTTTAATAGTACGAGATAAGGATGGTAATATAATAGATCAGGGCAATTGGCCTCGCACAACAGAGCGATTACCCAGGGTTGTTTCGGAAATCAGGCCTCACCCTCACGGTATCCACCTAGGGACTTTGCAACGGATGTTGCGCGAATCGGGTGAAAGAAAAATGACTTCATTTTTACGTCATAATTTTTCTGGAGTCAGTATGAGGGCAGCTAGAGAAATCCTTGGGAAGGCTAAAATTGATGAAGGGAGAGAGCCTAAAAGGATTAAAGCCGATGACGCCCAAGAAATGTTAAATGCTTTTCAAAAGGTTAAGCTTCTTTCACCGCCTATGGATTGTCTTTCTCCAATAGATGACTTGTTGATTAAGAAAGGTCTTTCTAAAGCAATTGATTCTAGATTTGCGTCCACTGTAACTAGGAATCCTAGTGTTAGCCAAGGGAATCCTTTCCAAATAGAAGTAGGTTTAGTTTTTGGCGGAGATCTAGGCGCCGATGGTCCGATAGAGGTTTTGAGATTTGCAAATAGAGTACCATTAATGTATCAGCAAGGCGGTTGTCTACTTACAAAGGCCCTTGAGTCAGTTGATTGGAAAAGATATGGTCTTGAACACCCCGGAGGACGAGGAGTACCCAAGGGGCCTGCAGCTTTATTGATTCATCTAGCGTCAACCAATGTTCAATTTACTAGCGAAGCTAAAGAAGCGGTGGCAGAAAACGAAGAAGTTCATGAAGAGATAAGAAAGGCTTTGCTCGAAGTTGGGAGGGGATTGAAGAATCATCTAAAGAAAAGTTCGCAGCGTAAAAAGGCAAAAGAAAAATTCGAATTGGTGAATATAATATTACCTGAAATAGCAAAAAAAAGCTCGGAAATACTTGCAAGGCCTGAACCTGATCTTGCACCGGTGATAACTCAAATTATGAATGCTGTATTTTGTGAAGAGGTTTTAGATTGGGATAAAGAACGTAAAATTGCCACATGTTCAATTAAAATTTACAATTATACGGCAAGAGCAAGAGCGTATACTATTTTAGCAAAGTGGCCAGAAAATGAAGATACCGCAATGGTGGATAATGATCGTGGAGGAAGAAAAGAAACAAAGGGAATTTGGGCCTGGAGATTAGATACATTAAATCCTGGAACGTGTACTACTATTAAGTTCGGAGTATCTGGATTAACAAAGGGAGACTGGGTAGATACAGATATTTTCTTTAGAGGAAATGGAGAGATAATAGGTGCTACTAGAATTGATGAAAGTTTACTTGATGAAATACGGAAATCTGAAGCTTTAATAATTGCTGAAAAAGAAATAATAAAAGAATCTAATAATTTAGAGCCTTTGATTGATAGAGCAGAAGAAAGTGTGCAAAAAGATATATCAACAACTATTTTAGAATCGAAAGAAGGGCAACTTTCTTTATCTGAATGGGAGGTAGAATAATGACTTTAGGAAAAACAAAAACCAAAGAAGAAGTAATAGAAGCATTACACAGTGTGGCTGCAGAAATGCATGATAAAATGTTGAAAGGAAAACCTCCAGCGATGACTTTACCTGTCAGAACAAAAAAGAATATTCAATTTGATAAAAAATTGCAAGTTTATAAATATGGCAAAAATAAGAGTACAAGAGATGCAACGGCTTTAGGTTCAGCGAGAGTTTTGTTACGCTCATTACATATAACCGAATTTATAGAAGACATGATTGAATCAGGTAAGTCTTCAACTTTAAGAGAGATGTATTATATCTCTGAAGGATGGGGGAATGGTAAATTTGGTACTCAAAATGAAAGTAATAATCTCGCTGAAGATTTAGAAATAGTAACAAAATGTATAAGAGAGGATTTTAAATTACGCCCTGAAGAAGATGGTGCTAGAATAATTGGAAATGTTACATTTGAAGAAAAAAATCGCAAAGGAGAATGGATGAGAATAAATTGCAGAGATGATGTAGGCGATTCTGGATATGGTGTCCCATATAACGTAGAATCTGAAAAATTGAGATTAGTTGAACATGATATTGATTTCGTAATGGCAGTTGAAACAGGAGGGATGTTTGATAGATTAGTTGAAAATGGATTTGATGAAGAAGCTAGATGTGCAATAATACATCTGAAGGGGCAACCAGCAAGGTCAACCAGACGTATTATGAAAAGAATGAGTGATGAATGGAAAAAGCCCATACTTGTGTTCGCTGATTGTGATCCTTGGTCTTTCAGAATTTTTGCTAGTATAGCATATGGTGCCATAAAAACGGCTCATATATCCGAGTATTTAGCTACAAATGAGGCAATATATTTAGGAATAACGGCAGATGATATTTTGGCTTATGATTTACCAAGTGATGATTTAACAAAATCTGATCTAGGAGCTCTTGAATCTGAATTATCTGACCCAAGATTTGCCACAGGATGGTGGAAAGAACAAATTAATCTAATGCAAGAGATAGGGAAAAAGGCCGAGCAGCAATCTCTAGCAAAATATGGTCTGGATTTCGTTACTGATACATATTTACCAGAAAAGTTAGCAGCGTTAGGTCTGAAATATTAATTAAAAGATTGATACATAGGCACTAGATGGGATACTTGTAGGTGGTAATTTGCTTAGGATAGGAAAATGGTTAGCGGTTACATCGTTATCTTTTTTATTGGTGGGTACAATAGCATATTTTTATGCTCAGGATGATATGATAGAAGTTTTAGATCCAAAGACTACTAATTTAGTAGAATTGCCTCCTAATTCAAGTCAGTCTGTAGAATTAGAAAGAATGGGATTATATGTCGCTCTACGAATTGATGGAGAAGATACTTTGCCCGAATTAAAATTAATTAACAGTTCTGGTAAAGAAATTGAAGGGAGAGAAGCCGCATGGTATGATTTTGATAGAGCAGGTGTAGATGGTAGTATTTATCAGACTGTAATGGTTTTTGAAAATACAAAAAATGAAAAATATATTTTATATAATGAAGGTGAAACTACGCTTTGGCTTATTGATGAAACATCAAATCAAATAGAAATAATGAGTGATCCTGGTTTTATAGCGATAAGTTGTGGTTTTTGTATGGGAATACCATTGGCTATTTTAGCAGTAATTACTCTTGTAATAGGTTGGAGAAAAGGTACAAAAAATAAAAAAATATCAATATCTGATGAATTGTACATTGATAAACAAGGAGGAAAAATAAAGATTGTTACAGATATTCAAAATATTCCAGATCCATTCATAAAAAATAATGATTTAAGAACCAATAAGACAGAAAATATAGAGAAAAAGGATACCTTTTGGGAAGATTGGGATAATCAGAAATAATGATTGGGTTTTTAGAATACCCACCACTACCCAACCATAGGTTGGTAAGTGGATGGTAGGTTTTGATGAGGCTTTATCTGTATTAGAAAATCCTACTAGGCGGGAAATTTTGATGCTTCTTGTGAAAGAACCGCATTATCCTTTACAAATTTCGGAATTGATAAATGTTAGCCAACAAGCAGTAGTGAAACATCTAAAGGTGCTTGAAAAGGCTGATTTTGTTAATTCAGAAATGGTAGCTTCAGAAAAGGGAGGTCCACCTAAAAAAATGTATAAAGTAGATCAATCATTTTCTATTAGGCTAGATTTAGGGCCTGACTTGTTCCGCACAGAACATAGAAAAATACCTAGTGGGGGTGCGATGAAACTTTCAAATAAACTTCCTATTGAATTAGAAGGAGTGGTTAAAAGAATGGGTACTAGAAGAAAATTAGACTTGGCCGAAGCAATAGACGTTTTAGGTGAGCTAGATATTGTTTTGGAAAAAATAGATAATCAGCGCGATGCAATTATTGCTATGCAACAGCAAGTTAAGAAAAAAGTATCTTCTAGTGTCTCAGAACACTCCAGTTCCTACGAAGAACGGAGGTTGGCCCATGCTGTAATGAATCAACCTAGAAGGCCTTTAGACCTCGATTTATTTTCTCATGGACTCAGAATACAATCTATGGATGCGGAAGAAATGATGGAGAATTTGCGAGAACGTTTACTTAGAGATTTTGCATCAAGCAGAGGAGATTTTATAGCTGCGTCTAAAGGGACTCCTTTGCCATGGTGGCTAGCTAAATAATATTAGAATCTAGTATCTTCATCTTCATTTCTTGACATCAAACTTGTCTTTTCAGCAAATGCTTGTAATGCATNTAGCCTTCTTCCATACATTACATATCCGGCTACGCCGATTAATGAAAATGTTGCACCAAGAATAATAGTTGGAACGGAATACCGTGCTACTACATCAATAATAACATCTCCAGTACCAAATGTAGAGCTCAATTCTCCGCCTGGTATCCTCATGATATTATTTGTTTCATCCGTCTCTACTATGTCATTATCTGCATCAACAACAACGACAATATCATGATTTCCGGCTTCGACCATGTATAGTAATGTAATGGGGTCGGGATTTTCCAATCCTCCTGCTCCAATAGGCATTATTGCTTTGATAATCTGTCTGTAAACTATATTTGTTTCATCACAGCCATTTTTCTTTATATCATTTGGAGATTGATCTTTACAAAGGATTACATTAACGTCTGTCGCATGTGCATTTCCTCTATTGACTATCTTAACGCTTACAGATAACATTTCTCCAATTGCGCCTTTTCTATCTCCTGCTGTAACTTCTATAATTTCTAAATCAGGAGCCCTCAAACGTAATTCCAATATTTGCTCATTATTATCGCAGTCTGGTTTTAAATTATCAGGAAGGCCGTCCTTATTCATATCTAAAGTGCAAGAATCTTCCCAGCCCGGAGTTTCGTCATAATCTCCTCCGTTATCTGATGAGCCGTGCATTGAAATGGCTTTTATTCCAATTTCTCTATTTTGAAGAGCGGCGTCTGGTGCTATGGAAACAATAACTACTATCTGCAATGTTGTATATGCTTCCATCATTGGTAACGTTAATGCTCCTGTTTGAGCAGAAAGATAACATCCTTCAGAAGGTATTGGTTCTGATAATGTTAAGAAATCGGGAGATTGGCCTAAACATAGATTCTCTATTGGATATTCGGTGTCAAAATCTTCTAAAAGAGCGAATTTTATCTCCCAATTTGAAAGTGTGTTCATACCAGGCATAACTCCCCAGCCTCCTGCAGCATCAATTGTATGGTTATGTATAGTTGGTTGATCTGGTACATTACCGAAATTTGTTACATTCAAAGTAAATCTAACTATCCTGCTAGGAGCAGTGGTTTTGATTTTACTTTCTACACTGGGATCTAACGTTATTCTCATATCATGAAATTCGATAATATTAACCTTAAGTGAAATTATATCTCTCAATTTACTGCCTTCATATTCTTCTTCGCTGTAAATATTAAATTTAACAGTATATTCTCCTGCTAAAGTTTTTTCGGGTACATTAATTATTATTGGATATTCGCCTATCTCATCTCTATCTAATTCTCCAAACAATATTCTAGGTATTTCAATATCCCAAACGTGCGAATTTCCATCTGAATCTATAATAGAGTCTATGGTAACATCAAACCTATCTGCACCATTCCCAAGATTCTCAATAGTTGTGTTCATTTGATATGGTTGTCCGGGATAAAGATCTAGAATGGTTTCCGGAACGGTTGCCTTTAAATCGTATCTTTGGATAACATTCGTTAAAATCACTACTGAATCTCTAATTTTTGGTTGCCCGTCTAAATGGGCTCTAACTGCGACCGAATCTCCTAAACCTGCTGTTGCATTGTATGGCGCACACATTATTGCAGTAACAGTATATGGGGTATTGATTTGAGACCAATACCGCGGGGCATCATCAGCAGGGCCATTACCTCCCGGTGCATTTGAGAAATCTAAATCGACAGTCCAGTGATCGAACCTCCATGTCTCTTCTGTCCAATTACTTGGTTTATCAGGAGGTGCTCCAGGGACATTAAATACCAAATGCCCAGGAGTAAAATGTTTAGTGACATCAATATCAAATTCAGCACATTCTCCTGGAAGAACATATTGTGTAGTATCTCCTACTGAGAAAACGATATTACCAGTTGTTCTGGTTGAAACATTTATCCATAATTCCAAAACATCAAATGTTCCTCTGTCTATAGATAAAACTGGTTCACCCATAGACCATCCCTTAAGATATATTACAAATGTACCTGGTTCTTGTGATGTAGGTACGCTTACTTGCAAATTTTTAGTTACAGACTGTAAAGGGTCCAATGAAATAGAAGTTGGGAAATCGATTCCCCAACCAAATGGTAATGCCCACTCATTCTGTCCTTCTAATGTTGAAGGATCATAGAATGCAAACGTATCATAAACATTACCGGTATTCTTAACAGAGACAGAGAAAATAGCAGATCTACCTTGTTCAATATCCACTTGATAGTGGCTGGTATCTAATTCAATACCATGCACTACATCCATCAGAGTTAAAGTTAGTTTTTCATTGAATATTGCTACATCTTTGTAGGATACTGCGGTTATTTTAACTTGTGCTAATTCATCCTCTTTAGCCTGATATATCGTTGGAGCTCTTAATTTCAAATAAATAGGAACTACTTCTCCTCCTTCCAAATGGACAGGGGTAGATTCGAATATCGGCGTATTATTTGTAGCGTAAAAAAGTGTTGCACTCCAATTCTGAGGAATTCCAGACATAGTAACTGTAAATGTATCTTTAACCAATTCTGCTGGGCCAGGGGTTGGGTTAGCAATAGTCATATTATATGTGGTCAATTCGCCAGGGAAAATTGTATGATAGAATGTTTCTGTTTCTTCCGGACAGTCATAATAATGTCCTTCTAAATTAGGATTGGCAATTAACTTTTCATCACAGGCCAAAGAAATATCAACTAGTCCTGTTAATACATGAACATAACATAAAGTATATTTTCCAGCATTATTTTCTTCATTACATTTGTTGGTATCAGACCAACCAAGATGAGCCCCGCTTCCCAAATCATTGGCAAATGCTGGAGTCTGTCCTAAATCTGGTGTAGCGGGAGAATTTGGGCCTAATTTATCTGATTGCCATGAAGTTACAGGTATAATTGTCCATGGGTCGAAAATTGAAGATGCTATAGAATTCAAAGGAAAGCCATCTGGATAGTCGTCATTAGTATGGTTTAAACGGGTGTATACCACAGTTTCTCCCTGTGTTTCATTATAATTATCTAACCATGCAAGATGAACGTTGTCAAAAGAATCTGTAATTATTGATGGTAGGTGTGAATTACCACCAAAGGGCCTATTAGGATCAATTCCTTGAATTCCCTCTACATTGGAAATTGCTGCATCCGCAATTTGTTTTATTCCATATGTAGGTAATCCTTCTGCTGCTCCATCCCATTCGGCAGCACCTCTTAATTTTAGTCTAGTATAATACACTTCATAGTTGACATCGATATCGAAACCATAAGCTCGTCCATCTTGCCACGCTAAATGCGTAAGGCCAGTAGAATCTAGTGCTATTGCTGGATGTAAGCTATATGCATCATTAAGTGTTATTCGTGTATCATTTACAACAACTAAATGCCCATAGCCAGATATATCTTCTGATGGCCCTAAATCTTCAGTGTAAGTGTTAGTATTCGAATTAACTTCTGTCCCCGGGTCTCCTTTGACCCAACCAGGCCAAGGCCTATCTAAAAGAGAAAGGGGGTCTAAAACTGTCATGTATATTTCTCTAGAATTGTTAGTTGAAAGATAGACCATCGCCTCGACCATTATTTCTAGCTCAGCTGAACTGGAAGAAGATGTTGGGAAACCATACATCTGTCCTCCTGCATTTGTTAATCTAAGATTGTTACCATTGCACGTTCTTGCATTCAGGCCAGAGCCATTTGGGCATTGTGCTAAATCCATCATGTAAGAACCTACATCTGTATCCGAACCTGCCCACAGAGGNGTTGGTACAATATCGGCTGTCACACAAGCGTCATGTGATTCTGAAATGCTCACAGTATCGTCATTGTCCATAGGAGTTCCACCGTATGGTCCTTCATCTGAAATTGGTATTACTATTTTAGTGGCATTTGGATTCCATTTATGGTCTAATTGTGTTGGAGGATTTCCAGGAACGTTGCCATTCGCATCATACCAAGATAGGCAAGCCCATGTTGCAGCAGGGCCCCAAAACTCACTGTAATATCCTCCATCAGCAGGGAGGTCTACTGCGGCGTTATTGTAAACAACTTCATCTAAATATCTTATTCCTCCTGAGTTTTCACTATCTCCTAATGGTGTGCTTCTAGGTCCTTGGCTACCAGAGCCTCCGGTTTGATACGCGGTTGCACATGCCCCACTCTGTGATGCAGCAGGCCAGTTACCACTTAGCGCGTATAGTGTTTCATAAACACTCATATTAGCGCTTTCCAATAATGGTTTTAGCCCGGGGAAAGACCCACCACTAGCAAAATTACCTCCATAGAAAACAACACACATATCTGCCCATTCAGTATTCATTGATCCAGAGGTATCGATTGGTACGACCATTTCAACCTTACCTCCACGGGTGTCATCCCAAACAATTTGAACAAAATCATCAACATCTACAGCTATATCTGGATGTCCTTTGTGTCCCAAAATAGGAGTCAGTAAAGTACTATCAATGGCTATTACTGCTTCCCTTGTTACATAATCTATTTCAAGCATTTTATAATATATCTGTGGTTGTTGATAGAATTTTTCTAGAGGTTCAAAAGCATCCTCCCAGACTATATGAGGGTCATTATTGGAATCAACATCTATTGCAGGGTAATCACGATTTTGAGGGTTATTAGCAACCTCGTAATCATTAACTATTGAAATAACTGAGTCTAACGCGGGTGAACCATCCCTATCATCCAAATAGGGATCTAATAATGTATACATTATTGAATACTGACCTGCTTTATCTGTCCAGACAACATGTACCTTGTCATCAGAATCGACTACGATATCAGGATGCCATGCTCGATGGCTGCCGGGATTTGAAATTTGAGTAGCATCAATTATTGTTTCTCCTCTTGGATCTTGCATTTGATAATAGAGATGTTGTGTGTTTCGACTAAAGACCAGATGTATATTTCCATTTGAATCTCCATGTATTGCCATCATTCTGTCGCTATATTGTGTTCCGCTGTTTACTATTTGTATCGGGTCGGTCAAAACAACATCACTTGCCTCTGCTTGGGGCATTTCAATTGCTGCAAATAAACTCAAAAGCATAATGGAAACTAAAGTAATACTATTTCTTTTCTTAAAGGAATCAGCTTTTCGGATACCATAATCAGGATGCATTAACTATTCTGATGTTTTTCAGATACTTAACTGAACCCCTTTGCGGTCACAAATCAAATAGTGATAATAATAGATTTTTTGTAAATTAGATCCATTTTGAAGGATCGAATTCTTTTCCAAAACCGCCAGATTCATCTGTGTCTATTTGGGTTTTTTCGGATTCAGTAATTGATGTCTTTTTCGCTGTTCTTGATGTCCAGTCATCCACTGGTCCGGGCTTACCAATTCCTTTGCCAAATGTAAACTTTATCTTATGGATTAATGATAATTTTATTAGCCAGAGTTTACGCATTGTATGCATAAACTCATTTTGGTTTAGTCCGTCGAACCATATTGGTCGAGATAGGTTAAATGCTTGTAAAGGACCAGATTTATCACTTTTATGACCAATATGTAAAACCCAATCTAAATCGCTGTTTGTTAATTCTAGCCTAGTATTATGAAGCCAGTATTCCCACTCTTCTTTATCTGTATTCGATTGTTCAACCATACTTTTCTGTTGCCCTTCATCAACTCTGGTAACAGTGTAAATTAAAATTAAATTTCTTCTTTTGGGAATTACGATATTGAAGATATGGCCTTGGCGTGTGGGAGGGTACTTGCAATGTAAATGAATTAAAGCTTGGTTATCATTTATTTCTTTATATTCAAGGCTCTCGCTATTGAGCCAATTTTTAATACAATTTATTGCGTCCTGTGCATTCACAATATCATATGAGTAGGGCATCCTATTTTAGTACGTCTAAATTCGTATTAATTTCTTTAATTAATTTAATTAATTTTAATCCATCTTGAGATTTTTGTAATTTTTTAGCTTTATCTATAAATTTATAATCAGTCCACATATCGTAGCCAATTAAAAATATAAGATTAAAACAATGGCATACAAAAATTGAAATGATTAAAAAAGGTGGAAAAAAGTAGACTGATATTTCATAAATCATTTTATTGATAATAAAAAAATACACTAAAGATATCAATGGCCAAAATATTAGTGGAGAGATTAAAGCAGCCATCATATGATATGTTGTTCGTGCATCTATTCCCTCGTCTGTTTTATTGCCGAGATACCAGGCGAGCAAAGCTTGTATTCCCGTAGAAGTAAGAGTTACAGGAGCGCATGCTGCCATAATAATCAAACCAAAAAATCCTTTAATTAGATTTGGCTTATCTTTAATTGTAATATCATTATTTATAACGCGACCATCTAAATTATGAGAATGTAAAATTCTTGAAGCTTCTTTTGCGGTTTCTTCCAATATTGGATTTGGTGTTGATCGTAATTTTTCTCTAACGTTCCTCGTTGCAAGAACTTCCTGTTTGTAACTGGATAATGTTATTTTGTTATCAATAGAAAGAAGGTGGGCAAGTAACTGCCAAGATCTGTAGGTTTCCCAGTCTGGTGCATCTCTCGATATATAGGCTAGTTTTTTTGTTAGTTCATCTCTTAATTTTATCACTAAATCTTCTGGAGGTTCTATCCAAATCCCTTGCATTAATTTTTGTCTGTCTTCCAATATTGGATTATATGGAACTGGGACTGGTTCAATTTGTTCTAAATATAAATCAGTTCTAAACCAGTAATGAACTCTAAAATGCAATCCTATGGGTTGAAAGACCGGAGGAGGTATGTTGCGCTCTTTTGCTATAGATGCTGCATTTATTGCAGACCTCATTGACCCAGTCCTAAGATGTCTTAATTGTGAATCTTGGTGCCCAATCCCTTCAGGCATAATTATTGCACAATATCCCCCTGAAAGTGCGTGTGCAACAGTAAGCATACTTCTTTGATTTAAATAATGGGCGAACTCTGCTTCCGCTATACCTTCCATTTGTTCTGCTTTCCTGATTACTGGTTGTGATCCAATACGTCTTGCTATCCAACTTATGACTGGAACTGAGGTAGTCAAATCGTGCCTTCCCAAGGTGACCATTCTTTGCTTTGGATTGCTCATTGTAATAGAAATTGGATCCACTAATCCATTTACATGAGTAGCCACGCATAATCTACCTCCTTGAGTTTGAAAAGGTGTTTCCACTTCTTTTCTTCGAAATAAATAGGCCCATGGGATTAAGAGAATTGTTGTCAAAAACTTCCAGAACCAACCAGAGCCCGGATGTGTGCCATCATGAGCCCAAGGAACTGATTCTAATTTGCGCATATTAATTTTTTTAGCACTTTTAGATAGTTCAGGGGCGATATCTTTTGGGATAGTAGGGTCGCCTTCCATGAGTATCTCAAGAGGGTATTGGTTTAGATTATGTCCCTTCTAAAATGTGCTGATATATTTTTTTAGACAATATTATTGCTTCATCATGATTTATAGGAGAAGATTGGAATGGGAATTGAAGACCACGGCCATCTTCATATTTAGGTATAATGTGAAAATGGACATGGAAAACTGATTGGTAAGCGTTTACTCCGTTATTTTGTAATACATTAAATTCTTTTGCGCCTGTTACATCTAAAATGGCCCTTGATATTTTAGGCAGTATTGCACCAATTGCGGATGCTGATTTACTAGATAGTTTATCTAATGTTTTGGCCGCTTCTTTTGGTATAACTAGAGCATGCCCCGGACTAAATGGATTTATATCTAAAATTGCTATAACAAATTCATCTTCATATAGTTTATAAGATGGTATTTTACCATCGATAATCAAAGAAAATATGGTCTCTTCTTTCGACAAAATATCCTTTCCCATTATTCTAAAAGTATTTTTTCCAATATTAATATTAGATTTTGAAGTTGTATGGCCATCAATAATTCAGTATTCATAGTTTTTGATGTATCGGTTATTCTAATGCCATTCTCTTGGAGTTTCTTGAAAGATTTTGTAATTCCTGTAGTTTCATCTGGGTTATTAAATAAATCATTTGCAAGAGAATTTAAAATCGTTGAAATTTGCCCAACTGTTTTACCCTCTGGCTTATGTATCTTGTTTAGAATGTTCAAAGATTTCTGTTCTTCAGATTCGATTAGGGAAGAATTGGAGAAATTTTCTTTAATTGCCCATGACGATGCATTTAAGCCGGCTATCTTTCCAGATAAAAGTGCGTGTAATAATAAATTTCCAGGCAATAATCCGTTGCCATGCATGCCATTGTTGGAAGATTGGCCAGCAGCATAAAGTCCAGTAAACCACAATTTACCTTCATTAATTGTAACCCTACCATTAGAGTCAACAGGTATTCCTCCAGTTGTTATCACGGATGGAGAAATGGGTATAACATCTATATTTATGTCTAAATTAGTTCTATTTTTTATATTCAATAATATATTTTTATACCAAGGCTTATCCTGTTCATCCATTTTTCTTAGATCTAATACACATGATTCTTCTAAAACGTCACTCGGTAGAGCATCATCTCCATTTGGTTTTCTTAATTGGCCACCAGAATCTAGAATATCCATAGGTACATGCATATTAGTTCCTTTAATTGTTAAGGGATGTATTGGAAAATTATTAATTCCTTGTAAAGGTATATCTGATCTTATTGCTAGAGCTAGTCCTGTACCAGAGCCTTCGCCTGGTGTTTGCCATAATCCTTCATACCCTTCTGTGGCAAGTATGATTGATTTGGCTTGAATTGAATTGATTTCGCCTGAAATTATATCAACATAGATGAGTCCTCTTACTTGCTGATTATCCGAAACAATGGATAATACTTGGCAATCAAACCTCCTAGTAATTTTCCTTTTTATTGTTTGTTCTTCCAATATTCTTGTGATTTCGCGCACCGTTGAATCACCAGTACCAGTCAATCTTGCTTTACTATGTCCAGGTGCGCTTGAACGGTGAGGTAGTCCTTCATCATCTCGTCTAAATATAAGTCCCCAACGTTCTAATTCTGCAACTATTGAAACAGCTTGACCGCAAAAATTTGCTGCTGAAATTTTATTTGTTTTTTCTCCTCCAGCAGAAATTGTATCATCACGATGTGCAGAAGAATCGATTTCACCTAAACTTGCAGCTAGCCCCGCATATGGTGGGTCTCCTTGCCTCGATCCTATGCCTGCACTATCAATTAATAATGTACTTGCGCCGCCATCTGAAGCCGAAATAGCTGCACGCAATGCGGCAGGATTTCCCCCAATAACAACAACCTCCCAAGACTCCATGTGCACGCGCAGGAACAATAATGTCATGAACGTGACGGATGAAGTTTCTTTATCGCTGCATATTATTCTGCAAAGCTAAGTGCTAATTCTCTAACTGATGATGCTGCATCAATCATTTTATTTCCAGCACTTTCGGCATGTGCTCCTGCTGAAATTGCTGTATTTACTACCGTACTAATCAAAGTTTCACCAGTATCTAAATTGAGATTTATTTGGACAGGTCGGCTTCCGGAAACGGTATTAGGCCAAGCCAAACCAACCCATAGCGTGACGCAATTATCTAATTTTTCTGTAAGGGCATTGACAAGATCTTCATCTCCATCTCCAAGGTCTATAGAAGATCTTAGTCTCTTGGACGTTGGTGACTGTAATCTAATTACTTGAGAAGTAGGTGCTCCTTCAGCAGAAATTATTTCTATTTCTATTATTCTTTCTTTTCTCGAAAAATTATGAACCATGACTATTAAATCGGTTTGTCCCTCAGATGCTAATGGTGGAATCTCTAAATCCATTCTCCATTCATCTTCTACAATAGATGAATGCCCTCTTTGGACATCTCCGACAAGTCTATCTATAACCCTAAAAAAAGAAGGTTGCCAACTTTTAGTATGTTGTAGGAGTATTTGTAGAGACTTTAAATTGAATTTTGTATCCGATTTCAAATCATCTACTGCTGAAACTTTGAATACCCTCTTTATTTCTGTAAACATTCTATTTTCATCTAACAAATTAAGTGAGTTGAGGTGTAAGGTTCTAAGTAAATATTCAACGGCCTCTTCGGGGTTCGTATGCCTCCTAACCTTATTTTTCAAAGAATTAATCCATTCTTCAAAGTATGATGCGGTTTCAGGATCTAAATGTGCTATTAATATTTCAGTAATAACCTTTTCAAGTGCGCTGTGATGTAATGTTGGAGCATGTAGAGATAATAATGGGAATTGATTATCTCGCATTGGTATTTCTGTTGAATCAAGAGATATAGATAATAAAAAGGAAAATATTCCTAAGATTATTGCTGAACCATTAAGTATTGAACCAAGGACTATATCTGTTTGAAATGAAGATATGAAATAGAGTAAAATGGCGCTGAATAATGGGGCTAGTAATCGTGTTGTTTCTAAAACGCGTCTTTCCCGAAGAGAATTGATAATCCTCTCTGTACCGGGTATTGAATTCATTGATTTTTTACCTTCTGAAGTTTTCAGTTGTAATCTATCTCTAGCTGACATCTGAGCAAATATTATAGCTAAAAAACTAGGAATAAATAACAAAAAGACAATGAAAAATAATACTATACTAATTCTAACGTCTGTATTTTCAATATTAAAATAATTTAAAGTGGCATAAATTGGTGCTAATAATAAAAAAGAGATTCGAATTTGTTGTAACGCCCTGTAAGAAGCTATCCTTGTCCATAACTTTCTTCCTGTATCTCTTGCATGTACTCTTCGATATAATGAGTTTTGATTTCCTGCGCCATAAGTACTACCAATGCCATAGGGGGTTGGTAGTTCGGACTCTTTGCTCATGATTGTTCGAAAGGTATCATAGAGTTTATGCTATCGGCTTAACTATATTGAAAATGTCCTGATATAACAATACATTTCTTGAGAGGCGCGTCTTCGGAAAAACGGGCGTGTAGCATAGCCTGGATAATGCACTGGCCTCCTAAGCCAGGGACCGCGGGTTCGAATCCTGCCGCGCCCGCCATAATCATAATAAATTTTGAAGGTGTATGCCAGTAAAACTATTAGCATTATTAGAAATTTCTTGTGGGGAGCCTTGTGCAATAATATGCCCTCCCCTTTCTCCTCCTTCTGGACCAAGATCAATTACCCAATCTGCGCATTTAATGACATCTAAATGGTGTTCAATTACTATTACAGTGTGGCTGTTTCTACGTAATCTGAGTAATACGTCTATCAATTGGTGTACATCAGATAATGCCAATCCCGTTGTAGGCTCATCCAGTATGTACATTGTGTGTTTTCTGGGTACTTTATGTAATTCTGTAGCTAATTTCACTCTTTGTGCTTCTCCTCCTGAAAGAGTTGTAGCAGGTTGTCCAAGGCGGATATATCCCAAACCTACATCTTGTAAAGTGGAAAGGATTCTGTAGATTGATTTTTGATTATTAAAAAATATACATGCTTCATCTACATTCATTTCCAAAACATCGTGTATCGTTTTACCACGCCATAAAACTTCCAATGTTTCTCTAGTATATCTCTTACCTTTACACACATCACATGTTACCCAAACATCTGGTAAAAAATTCATTTCGAGTTTGGATGAGCCTGCGCCTTTGCAAGACTCACATCGACCACCTTTTACATTGAATGAGAATTGTCCTGGGCCATAACCACGTTCTTTTGAAATGTTAGTCTGAGAAAATAAGTCTCTAATTGGAGTAAACAGTCCTGTATATGTTGCAGGATTTGATCTAGGTGTACGACCGATTGGGGATTGATTAATTACAATCACTTTATCTATGTTCTCTAATCCTTCAATACTGTCATGAAGTCCTGGTACATCATCAGAACCATGTAATTGTCTAAGTAGTGCGGGCGCTAGAGTAGACGTAACAAGAGATGATTTACCTGAACCTGAAACACCGGTGAATACAACAAAACACCCTAATGGGATGTTAACATCTATGTTCTGTAGATTATTTTGTTTGGCGCCATTGATTTTAATCCAATAATCTGTTATGGGTTTTTGTCTATCTTTTGGTAATGGAATAGAAGATTTTCCTGATAGATAAGCGCTAGTAATACTTTCTTTATTTTTAATTAAATCTTCTATTGTTCCACTTACCAATATTTGTCCACCTTCTTTGCCTGCTCCTGGACCAATATCAACTATCCAGTCAGCCTGTCTCATTGTAGCTTCATCATGTTCAACAACAAGTAAGGTATTTCCTAAATCTGTTAATTCCCTCAATGTTTCTAATAATCGACCATTGTCTCTTGGGTGTAAACCTATACTAGGTTCATCTAAAACATACATTACACCCGTAAGTCTAGTTCCTATTTGGGTAGCAAGTCTAATTCTTTGAGACTCGCCCCCTGAAAGAGTGTTTGCACGACGGTCTAATGTCAAATAATCAAGGCCTACCAATGCCAGAAATCGTAATCGAGATTCTATTTCTTTAATAATATCATGCCCAATATAAATCGATTTGTCGTTTAAGCTGGTTGCTTTTAGAACTGTATCCGTCTCTGGTTTTTTTCTTCCTAATTTTTTCCAAGTTTCTGCATTTTCATCCAGACGCCACTTTTGGACTACTGCCAAAGCCTCCAATACACTACAAGCAGATATTTCTGGTAAAGAAACGCCTCCAACGATAACTCCACTAACTGCAGGATTTAATTTTTGGCCATTACAATCTAAGCATGGTTCATCGGTCATGTATGAAGTTAATCTCGACCGGGTACGATCCGAACTAGTATCAGTATATGTCCTGTTCAATCTAGAATAAACTCCTTCCCACGGTTTTGACATTTTATATGTAGATCCTCCTTCAGAAGAAAACTCAAATTTTATCGGAGTGCTTCCTGAGCCATTTAATAGAATATCACGCGCGTCATCATCTAAATCTTGGAATGCTATATCTGTTGGAATTTGATAATGATTACATGTTTGTATCATCTGTTTTCTATACCAACCAGACATCATTGATCTTCGAAAAGGAATAATACATCCTTCTTCAACAGTTGATGTTTTGTCTATTATTAATTCTGCTGAGAATGTTCTTTGTACCCCCAGGCCTTGGCAGGACGGGCATGCCCCTAATGGATTGTTGAATGAAAATACTCGAGGTGACATCTCAGGTAAGAAAGAACCGTGCTCGGGACAAGCGAATTCTTCTGAATATGCTATAATTTCACCTTTTTTAATATGAAAGTTTGAATTATTTCGATTGTTTTGTATATTATTTGTTGGTTGTTGTATACTTTCTACAGCAACTATTCCACCACCCAAACGTAATCCTGCATCGATTGCTTCTGTTAGTCTTTGTCTATTTTCTCTTGAAAGTTTCAACCTATCTATTCTAATATCAATATCATGTCTTAAATTCTTTTCTAAGACTGGAGGATTTTCAAAACTGACTTCTCGGCCATTGACTTTACCGTCTAAATATCCTTGTTCTACTAATCCTCTGAATAAATCAAGATGAGTTCCCTTTCGATTGCGTACCGTAGGACTCCAAATTGCTAAAGCATGGTTATCAAATCGCCACATTACATCATCTACTATTTCTTGGATGGTTCTTCTAGTAACCTCATTACCACATTCGGGACAATGTGGAATTCCTACTCTAGCCCATAAAAGACGCATGTAATCCATTATTTCAGTCACAGTTGCTACTGTGGAACGAGGATTATGGCTGCCTTGCTTCTGATCAATACTAATTGCAGGAGATAATCCTTCTATTGAGTCGCAGTCTGGTTTTTTCATTTGCCCTAAAAATTGACGAGCATAGGAGCTTAAACTTTCAACATATCTTCTTTGTCCTTCCGCATATAATGTGTCAAAGGCCAATGAAGATTTGCCTGA
Organism: Candidatus Poseidoniales archaeon; assembly: GCA_003602595.1. Classification (GTDB taxonomy): domain Archaea; phylum Thermoplasmatota; class Poseidoniia; order Poseidoniales; family Thalassarchaeaceae; genus MGIIb-O3. The sequence goes on from QQRX01000007.1 coordinate 57,107, forward strand.
ACCTGAAACACCAGTTAAAACAACAAATTTACTTCTTGGTATGTTTACATCAATATCTTTCAAGTTGTGTGTTCGGGCGCCCCTAACTTCTATCCAATCTTCCTGATTGGGGGCTTCGCTACTTGACATCGTTTTCATCTCCAGTATATAGTCGAAACATCTGTTGCCCTTGAATTCATGGTTCTGAAATCAAAACAACAATTCGGTTATCTTAACCATAAAGCTTCAATTATTTCACCAGTTTTGGCATCTTGATTAGGTGGCAATAAAGATAAGCCGTTGTGAACTACCATGCTGTTAATATTTCCACTACCTTGGTGGGTTTTTGTTGTTGCTTTCAAAATACCATTCTCATTAGTAATTTTTATTCTTCTTAAACATACTTTATCTGGTGCTCCCTTAAGTGGATTTTTTAATATTACATTGACTCTATCGGCTAATTTAGGGCCTTTTTCTTCATTGAAGCCCAATGAATATGATATCCAGGGGAATACTATCATTGTAAATACAACATGGCTACTAACTGGGTTACCTGGTAAACCGAACAAAGGCGTTTCTTTCCATTTTCCGAATAATGGAGGCCCGCCGGGCCTCATTTTTATTTTCCAGAATTTGATTTCTCCTTCTTCTTCCATTATTTTTCTAACTAAATCCCATTTGCCCATACTAACACCTCCACTCGTTAATATCGCATCACATGTTCTAGAAGCTTGATCTAATACATCCCTAAGTCCTTCAATTGAATCTTGTACTATGTCAAATCTGATTGGTTCGCAACCAATTTTTTTTACTAAAGCGGCTAGACCAAAAGAATTTGATTCATATATTTGTCCATCAAGGAGTTTTTTTCCAGGTTTTACTAATTCGTCACCATTACTTATTATAGCAATCTTTGGTTTTTGTATCACCTCTAATTCATCATAACCAATTGTTGCTGAAAGAGATATTTCAGCAGAGTTTAACATAGTCCCTGCGGACAATGATTTGTCTCCCTTAGATATATTTTCACCACATTTACGTACATATGCAGTCCTAGCAGGGCCATTGATAATTACATTGTTTTCTTGTATATTAGAGTCTTCGATTATTACAATAGCATCAGCGCCATCGGGCATGGGAGCGCCTGTCATTATTCTACAAGCCTGTCCAGATTGTACAGAATAAGATCTGTGATTGCCGGCTTTATTAGTTCCAATTATTTCTAATTTAGTACCATGATTTTTACAATCTTCTGATCTGACTGCCCAACCATCCATAGAGGAATTATCAAACCGTGGATCATTGACTTTTGATACGATATCATAAGCGAGTATTCTATGTATAGAATCATCCAAAGAAGTGATTTCTGTTTTTTTCTTTAAAGGATATTTGCAAGTTATTTTGATGGCTTCCTCTATCGTTACTCCTTCCATAGTATTGATGTTGGGAGGAAGTTGTTAAAGTTCTCCTACCTTACCAATAAATATGCAGATAGAGTTCGAGATAGTAGTATTTGGACTATTTCTAATGGCGCTTCTGTATTCCACTGTAGGACATGGAGGTGCCTCGGGCTATTTAGCGGTACTATCGATGAGCGTTTATGCCAATGAAGGGGATTTGTGGTTAAAACAATATGCTTGGTTTTTGAATTTGATAGTAGCTGGTATTGCTTTCTTCAATTATAGAAGAGAGGGTTTTCATAATTTTGATCTTACTTGGCCTTTCCTAATTACAAGTATTCCTTTTACATTTTTTGCTAGTTCTCTAAAAATCAGCAATGATGAGTATAACCTATTACTTTCTTTATTTTTAATTTTTGCAGCCTGGAAATTATTGATAGATAAAAAAGAAAACATTGATAATATTAGAGCTCTTAAAGTCTCTAATGGATTACTGATTGGAGCAATTATAGGCTTGACCTGTGGGCTTATTGGTATTGGAGGAGGTATTCTCCTATCTCCTTTGTTAATTATTAACGGATGGGCAAAGCCAAAAACTGCTGCTGCTACATCTGCAATTTTCATTTGGTTAAACTCTTTAACGGGAATTGTTGGTTCTAGCATATCTCAGCATTTAGTTGATTTAAGCAATATTGCTCCATTTGCGATATCTGTTTTATTGGGTGGTTTTATTGGTTCAAAATATGGTTCAAAAAATGCACTACAAAGTTCTGTAAAATACTTATTATCTGCTGTATTGCTTATTGCTGCTTCAAAGAGAATTATCGAATTATTATAATATTCACGGCATATATTTAGTGATTTTAATATATCCTTGATTCAAAAGAAAGTATAATGTTAATGATGAAAGAATAACTAATGGTAAAATTATTCTGATCCATTTCCTCTTCCTTTTATTTTCTTGTGGAAAATTGAGAATGTCGGGTATCTGAGTTAAGGGAGGGAGTGGAGGGAGTGGAGGGAGTATGTTTTCTTCCTCTTCTTTTTCTTTTATCTCGGGATATAATGTATCCAAGTCAGCCAAGCCCGGTGCTTCTGGAATTTCTAAAAAGAAATTGTCCCACTTTTCGTTTATCTTTGTCTTTGTCAAAGGTGTTGTCAGAATACCAACCGCTCCGGCAGAATAAGCTGCATCTTCTACTTTAGAAATTCGGGTTTTGCTAGAAATGAAAACAATTCTAGCACCTGGATCTATTTCCCTAATTTCCAATGCTGTAACATGACCATTGATGGTTGAAAGATCTAAACTAATAAAGACTATCCCAGGCTTATTTTTAACATAATAATCTACTGCTTCGTCCCCATCAGATGTTTTTACAAATGTCCAGTTTTTTTCTTTCATAATAGTACTTATTCTTCCAGATGTTATTGGATTACTAATAGCAACCAGTGCCATATTCTGTTCCTGAGAGTTCATTATAATGTGGACAGAGCGGGCTTTATTCAAGAACGGTACGGTATCAGAAATTAATTTAATATAGAATCCAATAACCATTTAGGGTTAAATAATTCTAAATCAGCATATTCCTGTCCGACTCCTGCTAATACTATTGGTCGGCCTGTTGCATGTGCGATGGAAAGTGCTGCCCCTCCGCGTGCGTCCGTATCTAATTTTGAAAGTACTGCTCCATCGAAAGTTAATATTTTTTGGAATTCTGATGCTTGCATCACTGCGTCATTTCCGGCTAAGGCATCGGCAACAAATAAAACCAAATGTGGTTCAGTAACTCTATGGATTTTTTGTAATTCATTCATTAGATTTGTTTTATTTTGCATCCTCCCAGCTGTGTCAATAATGACTACATCTTCGCCTTTGGCCTTTGCACTTTCTATTGCATCTCTGGAAACTGCAGCAGCGTCACCACCCCTTTGACTTTGTATGCACCTTACACCTAATTTTTCAGCATGTAATGATAATTGATCAATTGCTCCCGCTCTGAAGGTGTCGGCGGCTGCCAAAACAACAGAATATCCAATTTTAGTTAATCTATGAGTTATTTTGGCAGTTGTTGTTGTTTTTCCAGTTCCATTAACTCCAACAATCATGATAACTACAGGAGTATTGTCCGATACAAAGTTCTGAATTGTTTTATCAAAATCCCAATATCCAGCCTCTAAAAGAGAAATGAGAGCGTTTTTTACAACTTTTTCTATAATCTCCTCTAATCCTATTTTTTTATTAATTCGAATTCCAATGAGTTGAATTCGTAATAGATTAATAAGTTCTGACACAGAATTATGACCTATATCAGCTGATAAAAGATCTTCTTCAAGCTCCTCTAAAATTTCTTCTAAGGCAGGCCCACCCTTGATTATGCGGCCGCCTCTTTGTACCTGTTCATGAGAGAAATCAAGTTTGATCATGGGTCTATCTATTTTTATTAATTCTCTTCCAGTAGTAGTTCGCATTGGATTGTTTATTTTTTGACCTAAATTTGAATTGAGAGTTTCTTTTATTTTCTTTTCTCTTTCTAATTTTTTCCTTTCCTTTGCTGATTTATTGGATAAAAATGGATTTTGATCTAATTCATCATCTAGATTATCCCATTCATCTTCGGTTTCAAATATATTCTGGGCCTCTTCTTTCTCATTATTATTTTTATTTATTTTAAGGAGGTTGGTCTGTCTTTCCGCGATTGCGGCTACAGCTTCTGCAGAATTTTCATCTGCAGTAATTTCTTCTGCAATAGATGGTTGTTTAACTCTTTTTTTAAATCTGTCAAATAGCCCCATAAAAATACCTCAGTCATCTAGTGTTAGTTCAGTCCCTCTTTTTCTTCTTCGTTTATTAGATTTTATTTTATTCTTATTTTCATTCGGTTGTTCTTTTTCTATGTTCTTGTCAGCATCTTCTTGGATATTTTCTACCCCTGCTGTGAATTGATGTGCTAATGAAACGATATATTGTTCTAAAACGTTAAATTCGTTCTTTAGTTTATCTATTATTCCATTTAATTCTTCATTCCTATTTTGTAAAATAATTATGGCCTCTTCTCTAGTTTTTTCAGCTTGAACTCTGCTACCAATATCTACGACTACATCTGCATTTTTGGGAATATCTGCCAATATTTGAACTCCTGAGCCTAATGGAATCATAATACCATTTGCTCCATCTTTTGGAATAGTAATTAGTGTTTGTAAAGCAAGATTTTGTTCTAACTTAACATCTTCCAATCGTTTAATCTGCTGTTCCATCGCTTGCAAACGCTCTCTACTTATTTCCACTTGTTGCGCAATTTTTTGTAATTCCGTCTTGTCTGGAGTGTTCATCAACTCAAGCGAAGTTATTGACCGTCATGAATCCGTCGCAATAAAAGGCTAAAAACTATGTTAAATGATTTTTTGTGAGAAATTGAATTATAGTATCTGCTGCCGCTTCTGGAGATATTTTAGTAGTATCTATCCGTATTTCGGGATTTTCTGGTTCTTCGAATGGACTGGAAATACCTGTAAAATTTGGTAATTGTCCCGCCCTGGCTTTGGCATAAAGACCTTTTACATCTCTTTCTTCACATATTTCTAATGGTGTATCTACGTATACTTCAATAAATTCTTTTTCTGAAACTAATGAGCGTATCATTCTTCTTTCAGACTCAAATGGAGAAATGAAAGCAGTAATACAAATTAGGCCGCTCTCTACCATCAATCTTGCCACTTCCCCTACTCTACGGATATTCTCTACTCGGTCAGCCTCAGTAAATCCTAAATCTTTATTTAATCCATGTCTAATATTGTCTCCATCTAAAATAATAGTATGGCGCCCCATAGAATGGAGTTTTTTCTCTAAAATATTCGCTATAGATGATTTTCCTGAGCCTGACAGTCCCGTAAACCAAATTATTTTAGGGGATTGAGACTTTTGTAAAGCCCTTTGTTCTTTTGTTATATCTATACTTTGCCAATGGATATTATCTGAGCGCCTTAGCGCAAAATCGATAAGCCCCATTCCAACTGTATGATTTGTGATTTTATCAATTATTATGAAGCCCCCCGTAGTCTTATTTTCTTTGTATGGATCAAATGCTATTCTTTTATCTAAAGAGATGTTGCAAACCGCAATTTGATTGAGTTTCAAATCTTTGGCAGGAACATGATTTAAGCTATTTACATTTATTTGATATTTTAACTTCCCTAAATTTAGTGATGCGATTTGTGAATTTGACTTGAAAATATATTGTCTTCCGGGTATCATTGCATCATCACTCAACCATAGAATATGTGCTTGGAATTGGTCTGCTTCTCCACTAGGGTTTTCTGCTGAAACAATCATATTCCCTCTTGAAACGTCTATCTCATCTTCAAGTATTATCGTCACTGATTGTCCAGAAGTGGCTATTTCTAATTCTTTATTATCAAACAATATGGATTTGACTGTGGAGTTTTTTCCTCCTGGTAAGATTCGTATCTTATCTCCTGGCTCTATCTTACCACTGGCAATCATACCACAATATCCTCTGAAATCTAAATTTGGTCTATTTACCCATTGAACAGGCATTCTAAATGGGTTTGAAAAGTTTTTTCCTTCTAATTTAACAGTTTCTAGATATTCCATGATTGTTGGACCAGTGTACCATGTTGTGTTATCACTACTAGATGTTATATTATCGCCTAATAATGCTGAAATAGGTATTGAAGTTATTTCTTCTATTTCTAATGCATTTTTTGCGAACGTTGTATATTCTTCCACTATTTCATGATATATTTGTTTCGAATAGTTTACTAAATCTAATTTGTTTACAGCCAAAATTATTTTTTTAACTCCTAACATTGAAACAATGAAAGAATGGCGACGCGTCTGTGTCATGATTCCGTTTCTGGCATCAACTAGAATTATTGCAACATCCGCTGTCGAAGAACCGGTGGCCATATTGCGCGTATACTCTTCGTGGCCGGGAGTATCAGCAACGATATACTTTCTTTTATCTGTAGAAAAAAATCTATACGCTACATCTATTGTTATTCCTTGTTCTCTTTCTGCTGATAACCCATCAACTAATAATGCAAAGTCGAGTCCTGTTTCTTGTGTCCCTATTTGTTTTGAATCCTTTTTTAACGTCGATAAATGATCATCATACAACATATGTGACTCATAAAGCATACGTCCTATTAGTGTAGATTTTCCATCGTCAACAGAGCCGCAAGTAATGAATCTAAGCATTTCTTTTTCTTCGTGTTTCTTAAGATATAGCTCAATATCTTCCGCGATTAAATCGTCAATATACACCATTAGAAATATCCTTCCTGTTTTTTCTTTTCCATGGATGATTTGCTATCAAAATCAATAGTTCTTCCTTGGCGTTCAGAAGTTGTTGTTAGTAACATTTCCTGAATTATCTCAGGTAACGTGTTCGCCTGTGACTCTACTGCTCCTGAAAGAGGATAGCAGCCAAGAGTTCGAAATCGGACTCTCTTCATCATCGGTTTTTCTCCTTTTTCAAGTGGTAGTCTGTCATCATCAACGAGTATTAAAGCGCCGTTTCTTTCCACTACAGGTCTTTCTTTTGAAAAATAAAGTGGGACTATTGGAATTTTTTCAAGATGGATATATTGCCAAATATCTAATTCTGTCCAATTAGATAAAGGGAAGACTCGGATTGTTTCGCCTTTATTTTTGAATGAATTATAAATGTTCCATAATTCAGGTCGTTGTTTTTTAGGATCCCACCTATGTTGTGCCGATCTAAATGAAAATATTCTTTCCTTTGCTCTAGATTTTTCCTCGTCCCTTCTCGCCCCTCCAAAGGCAACATCAAATTGATATTTGTCAATAGCCTGTTTCAATCCTTCTGTTTTCATAATATCAGTATGTTTGGCAGAACCGTGTATAAACGGATTAATGTCCATTTCTTGTCCCTTTTTGTTTATATGGACAATTAAATCTAATCCTAATTTTTCTGCAGTTCTATCTCTAAAATCAATCATTTCAGAGAATTTCCATGTTGTATCTATATGCATTATTGGAAAGGGGAGTTTTGCTGGGTAAAACGCCTTCATAGCAAGGTGTAACATTACCGAAGAATCTTTGCCAATTGAATAAAGCATAACTGGATTTTCTGCTTCTGCTACCACTTCGCGCATGATATGAATTGCTTCTGCTTCCAGAGCCTCGAGGTGCTTCATTAGTTTCGCGTACATTGTTGTGTATTTCACACCAACGGGGAATATGTTCAATTGGGATTGTTTTGATAAATCCAATCTTTTGTCCATCTATTGTCGGCAGCGATTAAAAAATGAGGATTTAAGGTGTCTTTAATGATGTCGTAATTTAGTGTATTTCCTTGTTCATTCAAAACCAAACCCCCGGCGCTCTTTACAATGGCATGTGCTGCAGCTATATCCCAACAAGCAGTTGGGCCGAATCTCGGATAAAGATCTGCGTTTCCTTCGGCTATAATACATGCCTTAAGTGAAGAGCCCATTCTTATCAAATTATAATCACCTAAGGTTTGCGCGAATTGTTCATCTAGTTCTGACCGGTGAGAACCGCTAGCAACCAATCTTACAGGTAATGGTGCTTTGTTTGGTTGCACCATCATTAATCCAGATCCTTCTGGACCTCTCCGTTCAGCTGGAATCATGAGGCCGCCAAACCATGTTGTTTTAGTTACTGGAGCGTGTATTACTCCAAATATTGGTCTCCAATATTCTTTTTCATTCTGCATCAGAGCTATATTTACAGTAAACATTCCATTTCTTTTGATAAATTCTTTCGTTCCATCAAGTGGATCTACTAACCAGCACGTTTTGCTAGATGTGGGGTCTCCTTCCGTTCCTTCCTCTGAAACTATTGGAGTGTCATCAAGTTTTTTCAAATGGTTAATGATTATATTATGTGAAGCTAGATCAGCCTCAGTTAAAGGTGAATTGTCTCCCTTTTTCATAACTTGTAGTTCTTTGTCACGGTTGTAAATTTCTAAAATTTTATCTCCGGCCAATTCTGCTATACGAATAATTTCCTCTGGATTCAAAATAAGGCCTCCTTGGGATTAAAAATCTTGAATTTCTTTGGCCGCTTCTTCTAATTTTTTTCTTCCTTCTGGAGATAGATGAAAAAGGTAAGGATCTTCGTCACCGATTATCTCTTTCCATGATGACATAGTTCTTGCCCATATTTCTTGATTGGCATTCCATTCGAGCCATCTATCAATAAATTCACAATGGCGTATTATTTCCGGATCGTCTACAGACATTTTTCTCAGTATGTTATTTGTTTGTGCTAATAACATCCCAAAAGGGGCGTTAATTTTGTAAGTTGTAAAGGGGTTTCTTTCTTGTACTACTGTTAGGTGCTCGCGCCACAGACCCAAAACAACATCATATGTCCATCCTAGAATCAATACCCCTGCTAATACACTAATTGCAATTGTAAGAAGCCCCCAATATGTTGTTGAAATCCCTATAAAATCTGCCCTATTCTGAAATCGCCAACTAACATAAGGCCACATTAGTAATGTTAGGGTGGTTATCCAAAAAACCATTGAGATCAACGTTTGGCTCTGTTGAATACGCCAATATTGGCGCATGAATGATTTCTTCATGTGTGTCCCTAGCCCCATCTATGCTTTCACGATTTGTGTCTTCTGGACTAAAATGAGGCTTTTAATCTCTAAAATGCGCTATCACCACAGGAGCGGTAGATTCTGAAGGATCTATAGTTTCCAATGATTCAATTTGAACGAATCTGCGGGGAGTCTTGTGCCTGCTTCCAAAGTTGGAATATATACGATGTCTGGCATCCTCATCATCACTGGCTACAATATCTAAAGTGTAGGGCTGATTGTGCTTACCATTACGAAATGTTCCCTTGGCTCTGTACGCTTTCATACCTTACCGGAAGAATGGTTTTGATATAAAATCGCCGCGTTATAATAATTCGGAAAAATCAATTAACACAGAATAACGGGGTTTTTAATGAAAGATACCCTCAAGGTTCAAATGGTCATTGGGAAGTAAGATTCTTGAAAGCGGATGGAAACACACAGTGGCGATCAGGAGGAAGATGTTTCTTTTTCTTCAGAAGGAGTTGATTTAGCAAATCGTCTAAGGGGAATACCACAAGATCGTTTAATTGAAGAAATAATTGCCCTTTGGGATGAAGTAAATAATTTAGAATTAGAGTTAATAAAAAATAAAAGGAGGTATGCTGAAAGTTCAAGAAGATTTTCTGTCGAACAAGATAGAGTAAACATAATTGATTACGAAGAAAAACTGAGAGTTGCTAATACAAAAATTACAAGATTGGAAAATCAGCTTCGCAATGAGAAAATTAGTAGAGACTCTTTTGAAGTAAATATAGAAAAAATAAAAACTTTAGAGTTAGAAAAGGCCAATTTACTAAAAAATGAAGAAGAATTAATGATTTTAATTATGGATATGGAAAGGCATATAGAAAAATTGGTAGATTCGGTTAAAGAAAAATAAAAATATTTACATTTTATGGTAATAATATTTCGTTTTCCGAAGTATTATCAAAGAATGTGTGTCCGGCAAGATGTGCCTGGAGCGTATGACCGTAAAAAAAGGAGCGCGATAACAAGATCTATTTCTCCTAGTTTTTCTAATGCACTTTCTACCTACTTTGGTGAACAAACTCCAGATTTTAATATGGCCGAAGGCGCGCACAATGCCTATGTTGCCGCATTAAAGGCTCATGGAACAGATGTAACTATTCTTCCTCCATTATCAAAATATCCAGATAGTTGTTTTGTAGAAGATACTGCAGTAATAATTGATGAAAAAGCGGTTATTTCCAATATGGGACATTCTTCACGAATAGGAGAGGAGGTGGCTGTGCTGGAATATTTATCAAAAGAATATGATATTATCAGGATGCCAGAAAAATGTAAATTAGATGGAGGAGATGTAGTCTTCTACGACGATTATTTCTTGATTGGGCTTTCGACGCGCACAAATGAAGAAGGAGCTAATTTTCTCAAAAGAGAAATTAGAGAATCGGGGTATGATGTAAAATACATCAAGATTCCGGAAAGTACTCTTCACTTGACAACCGTTTGTTCCACACCTAGGCCAGGTACAATGATCATGGCAGAAGGCCACCTTAATTTTGACGATTTTGGATTTGTTGAAGAAATAATAAAAATACCCAATTCGGAAAGTTATGCCGCTAATGTACTAGGTTATTCAAATGATAGGGTGATTATTGCTGATGATTTTCCCGTAACGCGTAGTAAATTATTGGAACATGATTTTTCTATTACCTCTGTTGATATGTCTCCGATTATGCAAGCAGATGGTTCACTTACCTGTCTTTCTGTGTTTTTAAAATAATTATTTTAATATTTTTGACCAAAATTTATTTGAAAAGATTGTACTAAATATACCTTTATTTTCTGAAAAAGGAATATCAAAAGAATTGATATCGTTCGGTAATACTTGGTTTAGTTCTTTGTTATCAAACCAAATAGCTTTGCAGCGCTCACAGCGATCTATCTGTATTCTACTATCTGAAGCTGTATTCACCGGAACAGCAATGTGATATGTTCGCATGTTCCCTGAGCAAATTGGGCAAGAGAATGTGGTTTTAGTGGGTTCTTCAATAGGTAGTTCTAATCGTTTTATTATTCCGGGTTTCAAATTATTTACTATCCAAGCGTTACTAGCCATTGTTCCATAACATGTATTGCATAAAAATAATATTTCATTTTGGTTCCCTGCCGTCATGTCTGTATTACAACATGGGCAACTGGGCGGTGTCATATACTTAGAGGGGGGTGTGTATATTGAACCCTACTACAAATCATAGATTAAAATCAACTATTCATCTCTTCAATGAACTGTGTTAATACTCTTTGAAGTTCATCAGAATCATCATATTCTTCTGCAAGATTCCCTGTTATTATCCAATCTGCCCCGGCAGTAACTGCCTTTTTTGCTGTTTGTCCATCACGTATTCCGCCACCAACGATAATTGTTAATTCACAAGCCTTTCTTGCAGATTTAATCAATTCGGGTTCGACCGGTTCGCTAGCACCACTACCTGCCTCTAAATATAATAATTTGAAGCCATAATATTCTGCAGTTAAAGCATACGCTTGAATTCTTTCTGTTTCATCTTTTTGAATAAGTTTAGCTTTTCCTACTTCACCGACTTTTCCTCCCGGAGCGCAAACCAAATAGCCCATAGGCAATGGTTCAATATTACTTCTTTCAATATGGGGGGCTCCAGCAACCTGTTCTTCTATCAAATAACGTGAACTAGTGCTATTCATGAGCATCATAAACGTAACTGCGTCTGCTGATGAAGAAAGGGAAGCAGCGCCTTGTGGGAATAAAACAATGGGAATTGATAAATCATCCGAACTCATCGATTCTTGCGTTTTAGCCCAACTTACTAGCTCTAGAATTTCTTTAATCGCAATTACAGTGGCGTCAACATTGTTAGTATCAGTGTCAGATGAACCACCTATTAGAATCATGCTACTTCCAGCATTGACCGCTGCAAGACATCGTTTCGCTGCAACATCCGGTGTTTGATCCGCTGGATCAATAAGGATAGCGTGTCTTGCGTACGGGTGCTTTTTAGTTAAATATGATAATATTTTTAATTTTTCAGACATTTAATCACCTAGTTTTTTTCTAATGAAGGCATCTTTTTTAAGAACTCTTGAGCTTTTTGTAAACCCATATCAACTTCAGAATGTATTGAATTTTTAGGATTTGTTCCTTTCCATTGCATTAATTGTAACCAATTTATGTTAGAAGGTAGTTCGTCTTCGGACCAGACCTCCAGGATTGAATCTGAACGCTGTCCAAAAAATGCATTGGGAATATTACAGTTTTTATCTACCGTCGTCCCGCCAAACCATGTCTTGTTAGATGTAGAATTAGTAGGACTTATTATGTGATCAAAAATTAGATTCCCTGAACCTAAAAAGCCAGCACCAACGAACTCAATATTAGTTAATTTTATTCTTTTTATTTTGGTTCTCAAATGAAAAAAACAATTTCTATTTGCTAAGGATATAGATATGGCCTTACAAAACCATGAATATCTAACCGCAGACGAGTTAATGTTTGGTTCTTGAGAGAAAATAGAGCCTAGCCAATTTATATTTAAAATAGGCCAATTATCGATTAAGCCTGGTTTTTCACCGTACATTCCTACTTCAGCAGATTCAGTAAAAAAATGAATTTCACAATCGATATTATCTAAAATTTCATGTGCCATGCATAAGAGAGATAAATTAGTATCTAAGAAAGCTATTTTCAATTTAAACAGCTCCAATATGTTTTATTGAAAGTGCATGAACTGGACATGCTGGAATACAAAGATTGCAATGTGTGCAAGTAGGCTCTTCAACGTAGACCAAAATATCGATTAAAGTCAGAGCGTTGACTGGACACAAGGCTACACAAGCAGCACAGCCGAAACATCGATCTTCATCGACTACAAAGTTGTGTTGCTCGAGCCTAGCCATAGTTATCGGAGGAGGTTCTATCTCTCAAGTTTCCCCCGACCCCTTTGTTTCTATTAGAAAATAAAATTGTAGATCTGTATTTATTAAACATATAATAAATTACATATGATTACAATAATCATTGATTCTATGTTATAAGTAGTCTATAATAGTTGAGATGAAAAAATCGACAGAAATTTTTTATATTTTTTTAATATCTTCTTCCAGTGGAAATAAACGGGTACCCGTCCGCTTTGTTCAAAGACGGCCTGTTGCGCCACCTATACTAGCCGGAGGAGGGAGAGGATGGTATCATCTGAAAATTTTGTTGAAGTGACAATAAAAGAAAGCACACAACTCCCCGACTCTAGGGGAAATGCAGTTAAAAATATGTTACTTATGGACCATCAAATTAATATTAATCATGTCCGCGTCTCTTTGAAATATGATATTAAAGGTGATTTACTAAAATCGCAATTAAACAAATCTGTGTATGATCTTTTTGCAGATCCTATAATTGAATATGCTGTAGCGAATAGATTATTATTAGACTCAAAGGAAATATTTCCTCAGCCCCCTGATTTAGTCATTCAAGTTGGGCTTAAACCCGGTGTTACTGATAATGCTGCGCATGCAGCTTTAGATGGGTTTAACACATTATTTCCAACCTTGGATGAAATAGATATTTCTTGTTCTAAAACCTACATGTTCTGGGGAATCCCTTCCGGAATAGATGCTTATGACTTAGCCAAAAAACTATACAACCCCATGATTGAAAGATCAAGTATATCCGATAAAGATATGTGTTTAAACGGCCAATGGCCTAAATTAGATTTTCCTGAAAGGCCAATATTGATTCAACAACCTTCTCAAACTATCAATCTAGAAGTGAGTGATGAAGAATTAATTAAAATTAGTGAAAAGGGGCTTTTAGCTTTAAATTTAAAAGAAATGAAAACAATTCAAGAAAATTACAGAGACCCAAACGTTCGTGCTGCAAGAAAGACATTAGGTTTGCCTGAAAACGCACCAACTGATGCGGAACTAGAATGCCTTGCTCAAACATGGTCTGAACACTGTTGCCACAAAATATTCGCTGCTAAAATTCATCATGTAGATCATGAAACAGGTGAGGACACCTACATCGACTCTTTATTTAAGACTCATATTATGAAACCGACTTTAGATATACAATCCAAAGTTGACTGGTTACTAAGTATTTTCCATGATAATTCTGGAGTAATCGCCTGGAATGATTCATGGAGTTTGTGTATCAAGGCAGAAACTCACAATTCGCCCAGTGCATTAGATCCTTATGGAGGTGCAATGACTGGAATTGTAGGTGTAAATCGAGATATATTAGGTACTGGTTTAGGTGCAAAACCAATAGCCAATACAGATGTTTTCTGTTTTGGCCCTCCTGACTACTCCGGACACCTCCCTGAAGGTTTATTTCACCCTTCCAGAGTGTTTAGGGGAGTTCACGCGGGAGTTCGAGCAGGAGGTAACGAATCAGGGATTCCAACAATTAATGGAGCAATCGTTTTTGACCAAAGATATTTGGGTAAACCATTAGTTTATTGTGGAACAGTAGGCATAATGCCTAGGCGATTATCTGACGGAAGACAAAGTCACAACAAAACACCACAACCTGGGAACATTATTTACATGGTCGGAGGCAGAGTTGGAAGTGATGGGATTCATGGAGCTACCTTCTCTAGTCTAGAATTGACAGAAGATAGCCCTTCTTCAGCCGTTCAAATAGGCGACCCTATTACCCAGAAGAAAATGATAGATATGATTTTAGAAGCTAGAGATTTAGGTTTAATACAAGTAATAACAGACAATGGTGCTGGAGGATTATCTAGTAGTGTAGGTGAATTAGCAGAATTAACCGGCGGTGCAGATTTAGACTTAGCAGCCGTTCCTTTGAAACAACCCGGTTTGAATAAATGGGAAATATTAGTATCCGAATCACAAGAGAGGATGACTATAGGTGTCAATCCAGAGGACTGTGAGGAATTTGAAAAATTGGCAAAATTACATGAAGTTGAAGCCACTCAAGTTGGAAAGTTTACTGATTCAGGAGCATTTGTTGTGCGCTATGGCGATGAAACAGTTGCCCACCTACCAATTTCGTTTTTACATGACGGATGCCCTCAATTACAATTGGAATCCGAGTGGCAAGC
>QQRX01000070.1 GCA_003602595.1 Candidatus Poseidoniales archaeon
GTAATTAATAATGTGTATAAAATTAATGAGATGCTTCATGCGAATTATTCAAACACCTTACTACTGTCAAAGAATCATAAAAGGTGGTCGCGACTATGGATCAGATGCCAAATTTAGGTCGAGAAAAGGAAATGCTTGATGTTTTAGGGTTAAATTCTATGGACGATTTATTCAACAATATTCCTGATGAGATCCGCAGGAAAGAGCCCTTGCCATTACCTGCTCCTCAATCTGAAGAAGAAATATGGTCAGATGCATTAAAATTACTTGGAACTAATGTAACATTAGATGATAAATCCAACTTTCTTTCCGCCGGACTTGTTAGGAATTTTGTCCCAACTGCTGTTGCTATGTTGGCGACAAGAGGAGAGTTTCTCACTTCATACACTCCTTATCAACCTGAAGTAAGCCAAGGAATGCTCCAGGCAATGTGGGAATTTCAAACTTTAATTAGTGAATTAGTTGATTTACCCGTTGCTAACGTTTCTATGTATGATGCTTCAACTGCCGCTGCAGAGGCAATCACATGTGCAGTTAGAGTGCATAACAAAGCCGCAACACAAAAAGATACTGTTTATGTTTCCGAATTTATTCCTCCGCACCGTCTAGCAGTAATAAGAAACTATACACAAGGTAGTGGAATAGAAATAAAATATCTCAAACATTTGCCTGATGGACATATTGACCCCTCTTCAGTTAGAGATTCTGAAGGTTGTTGTGCTATTTATGTTGAACAACCAAATTGTTTTGGTGTATTAGACCCTAACTTAGTAGACATAAAAGAAGTAGTTGGAAAAGATACTGCATTAATCGTTGGAGTAGACTCTGTTTCTCTAGGCATAATTGAACCACCTGGTAGTTGGGGTGCAGATATTGTAGTCGGTGAAGGACAACCCTTTGGAATAGGGCCAACAGCCGGTGGACCAATCTATGGAATTTTTGCATGCGGTACTAAATATACTAGACAGATGCCAGGTAGAATTGTCGGTTTGACAAAAGATACTGATGAAAAAAGAGCTTTTACTCTCACTCTTTCCACACGTGAACAACACATTAGGAGACATAGGGCGACCTCTAATATATGTTCAAATGAAACTCTTATTGCATTAATGGGGGCAATTCACATGTCTTTACTAGGTCCAGAAGGACTCGAAAGACTAGCACTGAGAGTAGCAGCAAATACTGAATTAACAAAGAAATCAGTTTCTTCTATAGAGGGAATAGAGTTGGTAGATACTAAATCATCCAATTTTAGAGAATTTAGAATTAAACTACCTGATAAAGCCTCATCTGCTTTATCATTTTTAGATGATCACGGAGTAATTGGAGGTCTTGATTTAGGGATCTGGTGGGATTCACTTGACTGCTACTTACTAATTGGTGTGGATGAGAGGACTTCAAAGTCAGACATACAGAAACTTCATGATGGCCTTTCACTATGGTTAGAGGAGGTTCTTAAATGAGTGATCTCTTTTCTTTTAAGGGCGCAAAAGGAGCAGGATGGTCTCAACCAGAACCTTCTCTAGATAATGAGCACTTAATGAATTCAATACCTGAACAACTCAGAAGAAAATCGCTACCTAATTGGCCAAGAGCTAGTGAGCCCGAGATAGTCAGGCATTACACTTGGTTATCACACCGTAATTTTGGTATCGATAACGGTTTCTATCCACTAGGATCTTGTACTATGAAACACAATCCAAGGGTGAATGAAAAAATAGTTCAATTACCCGGAATGGATAGAATTCATCCTCTTCAACCCGAACATCATGTTCAAGGCCTACTTGCTATTTATTTTGAAATGCAAGAAATGCTTGCAACATGCTCTGGAATGGATCAAGTTACTCTTCAGCCTGTCGCTGGTGCACAAGGTGAATTTACAGCAATGCGTTGTATACAAGAGTATCACAAAAGCATTGGACAACAACATCGCTCGAAAGTAATAGTGCCTGACTCAGCCCATGGTACTAATCCCGCTTCGGCCTCTATGTGTGGTTATGAGATTATAGAAATTCCTAGTGGTTCAGATGGATGTTTGGATTTAGATGCTTTAAAATCTGCAGTTGGTGATGATACAGCGGCCATGATGATTACTAATCCTTCGACGCTAGGAATTTTCGAACACCAAATTGCCGAGGCTGCAAAGATAGTTCACTCAGCAGGTGGTCAGATGTATTATGATGGGGCTAATTTCAATGCAATAATTGGTAAAACTGATCCGGGCAGAATGGGTTTTGATGCAGTACATTATAATCTTCACAAAACATTCAGTCAACCACATGGAGGAGGGGGACCTGGTAGTGGTCCAATAGGTGTGAAACAACATCTTAGACAATTTCTACCTACTCCATTGGCTGGAAGAAGAGAAATTGACGATTCAGACAGAGGAGGTGTTGGAGACGGGTATTGGTATTTTTGGGAAGATGTTGGTAAAGATAGCATCGGTAAAGTACAACAATGGAATGGCAATGCTGGAGCTGTTGTAAGATCTTGGGCATTTTACAGAAGATACGGCAGAGAATTAGAAAAGATGAGTGAACATGCTGTACTCAATTCTAATTATCTCAGGTATAAGATAATGAATCCAGACAAAGAAGTAATCGAAAAAATACATGCTATGCCTGTTGATGGTGCTGCCTCTAAATTAGTAATGCATGAATTCACTCTTTCAATGTCACCATTAAAGGACCTAAATGGAGTCACAGGTAAAGATGTTGCCAAGCGGTTATTAGACTATGGAGTGATGGCTCCCACATTGTATTTTCCGATGATAGTTCCAGAATGTCTTATGATTGAGCCAACTGAAACAGAATCAAAAGAGGTCCTAGATCGTTTCGCTAAAGACTTCCATACCATACTTTCTGAAGATCCTAATATTGTGACTACTGCGCCTCATACTACCGATGTCAAAAGAGTCGATGAAGTTTGGGCGGCTAGAAACTTAATACTCAAACATCCAGGTGAAGATGAAATTTAGTTACCAAAATAACAATAATAATGCCTCATCCGCAATATCATGGATGCTTTACGAGATAGTCACTGGCTACTCGGTAACCCAATTTGGTGGGGGCTCGAAGATAATCTACCTCCTGATTTAAGAAATGGTGAACTAAAACCTCCAAATTCTTGGAATTATTCTTCTCCTCGAGAAAATGATGAAGGATGGAAAAGACAAAGGCTAAAGCCATTGGCTTATGCCTTGCTAAAACCAATTTCATGGTCTCTTTTTTTCTTAATCATAGTACCTGTTCCTTTAGTGTTCAATGGCCAAACTCCTAATGATCAATTATTTGCATTACTTTTTTTTATTATTTCTTGGTCTCTAGTAATCTATCCTTTGGAAAATTCTCGTATGAATCAATTATCTCCAATTACTGGATTTTTTTCATTACCTATCGATTGGATTTCATTATTAATTGGATTATTTATATTCCCTTTCCACATACTTATAGATTCTAGAATAGGTTGGATTTCATATTTTATTTTCTGGTTTGCAATGTTTAGAACCATAAAAAATATTCAACTAATGATGAACATTCCTCCTGCTCGACTCTTACTACCAATTCTCACTGAAGAATGGGATAGTGATATACTGGATAATCAATGGTCAATTAAAAGCAAAAAATGGAAGAAAGGATTAATCGCTAATTATCTACTCAATAATGGACATTTGGCTATATCTGGAATATCTAGAGGTAAAGATAAGTTTCTCTCGATTTCTTTACTTCATAAATCTGGTTTTCTCAATGATCCATTTTATGAGACAAACTTAGGTGATAAAGAATTAGTAAAAATATTACAAAATCCTCCTAAAATAGAAGGAATAAAATGGCCAGATAAATTCTTGATTTCTTCAGAAGAGGAATAATTTTCTAATCATCCTTACGGTAAACATTTGAACCGTACTCCTTTCGCAACCACATGGATGTATGTATAATATTAGGTTCAAAGTCAGATATGCCAGTTTGTGATAAATGTACTTCGGTTTTAACCGATCTTAGTATTTCTCACTCTGTTCATGTAGCTTCTGCTCACAGGACTCCCAAACATTTAGAATCAGTTATTCAAAATGCTCTAGAAAATGGTTGTAAGGTTTTCATAGGCATGGCTGGAATGGCTGCCGCCCTGCCTGGTGTGATAGCCTCCATGACTCCTCTACCAGTAATTGGAGTGCCAGTTGGTGGCACAGTCCCATACGATAGTTTACTTTCCATAGTCCAAATGCCGCCAGGCATGCCTGTTGCAACAGTAGGAGTAGGAAGGGGAGACAATGCCGCTATATTGGCAGGCCAAATGTTGTCCCTTGCAAATGAAGATATAGCATCTAGAATTTCACAATACAGAGATAAAAGAGCCAAACAAGTACTATTAGATGACGCTGAATTAAGGAAGTGAGGACTTTGCAAACCGAAGACCTTGTCGCTGAGGCAATAGAGGCTCTACAATCAAAAATTGATGATACAGCAATAATTGCTTGTTCAGGAGGAATAGATAGTACAGTGGCCGCTGTATTGGCTCACAAAGCTATTGGCAATCTATTACATTGCGTATATGTTGACACAGGATTCATGAGAAAAAATGAATCAAAAGAAGTGTCTGAGATGTTCTCAAATTTAGGTATTAATCTTAAAATAGTCGACGCAAATGAAAGATTTTTTACTAAACTAAAAGGAGTAACAGATCCAGAAAATAAACGTAAGATTATAGGTGAGCAGTTTATACGTGTTTTTGAGGAAGAACAAACTATTTGCGGTGCTAAATACCTAGTTCAAGGCACCATAGCTCCTGACTGGATAGAATCCGGAGGGGGGGAAAGAGACATAATCAAGTCACATCATAATGTGGGTGGTTTACCAGAAGACGTAGATCTGATCATTGTCGAACCTTTAAGAGAATTTTACAAAGATGAAGTACGTAGAATAGCTAGACAACTAGGCATATCTTCCAGTGAAAGACAACCTTTTCCGGGGCCAGGATTGGCCGTTCGTGTTTTGGGCGATTTAACTGTTGATAGAGTTGAGGCTTGTCGTGAAGCTTGCCATATAGTCGAAACTAAACTAAAATCAGCTGCCGCAGCGGGACGGTGTGATTTACCATGGCAATATTTTGCTGCTCTATTACCGGTAAGTAGTGTTGGAGTTCATGGTGATGTTAGAGTTTATGGAGAAACAAT
>QQRX01000071.1 GCA_003602595.1 Candidatus Poseidoniales archaeon
GGGCATTCTA
Organism: Candidatus Poseidoniales archaeon; assembly: GCA_003602595.1. GTDB lineage: Archaea > Thermoplasmatota > Poseidoniia > Poseidoniales > Thalassarchaeaceae > MGIIb-O3. The sequence continues at coordinate 11 of QQRX01000071.1, forward strand.
CTATCTATGTTTTAGTTCCTGTTTCTAATGTACATGAATCAATAAATTGGGAAGAAATAAAGTATGACTATAGAGATTTAGTACTTGAAACCATGAAAAAACTAGGATATGAAGATTTGAAAGAACATATAGTCTCAGAGACCATAGTTACTCCAGACGATTGGGGTTCAAGAGATATTTACAAAGGTGCAGTTTTCAATCTAGCTCATGGATTAGATCAAATGCTCTGGAGAAGACCACAAAATAGATTTGAAGAATTGCGTGATTTATTTTTAGTTGGCGGAGGTACTCATCCCGGAAGTGGACTACCAACTATTTTTGAAAGTGGTAGAATAAGTGCTAAATTAATTTGCTCCGATTTAGGTATAGAGCCAGATTGGAATGGTGTAGAAACATGGTTTGAGGATATTAAAAAACCTAAAATTAAAACTAAAATGGTGGTTTAATGAAAAATAAAACTATAATTCTAGTTCTAATTTTATCAATTAATTCTCTAGCGGGTTGTACAGCAGTAGAACAATCAGTAAATAATGAAGAAATAGTTGAGTCATCAGCACCTGAGAGAATGTCATTTACCTCACCAATAATGGGCGATGAAAATAATTCTAATCTAGACTTAAAGGAGTATGTTTCGAATAGTTCTGTCCTCTTGATTTGGGTAGCTGCCAACTGTAAAGGATGTCATGACTGGACAGATGTCTTCGCTGAAGAAGTAGAAAATGGAAATATAAGTAACGATTCTATTTTGAGTATTCACAGATATGCAGCATTTGAATCTCCATCATCTCTGGAAAATGTCTATGGGAAAAATGCTACAAACCCAGTTTCATGGCCACTTCTCCTTCCATCAGAAAATACCAAAATAATTGATCTAGATACTGGCTTGGAAAGTAGTTATTCTATCTACGATGCCTTTGGTAATCCCTCTACACCTACATTGCAGATAATGGATTCAACAGGAAAGTTAACATGGTCATCTAAGACCTATTGGGCCACAGAGGAAGTTGTCGAAGAAGTCAAGGTTTTACTTTTATGAGGTTTTTTATGGATTTATATGACTTATCTTTTTTCTTATCGACCATGTGGATTGGTCCATTTTGGATTGCGATGATGATTTACCCTGAACATGAAAAAACCCATCAATTAATGCAAGGTCCATGGTTCTTTATTGGGCCTATACTAATATGGTATTTGGTATCTTTTTCAGATGTATCCGGACTTATTGGATTAGCAAAAGATTCCATGAACCCTAGTAATGCCCTACAAGGCTTAGCAGATTTATTAGGTACAAAAGCAGGTGCTTCTGCAGCATGGGCACATATGGTTGCAGGAGATATTTTTGTTACTAGATGGATATGGAAGAGGTGTATACAAGCAAAATCTGAAAAATGGGTTACAATAACTTCGGTATTTTTTGGAGTAATGTTGATGCCGATAGGTTTGGTATTGAATTTACTCTTAGTTAGAGGAATACCTAATAAATAATAATTGTTAGATTTATGTATTGGTAGCGTATGAAAATTAGGTTGCATCAATTTCTATCGAAATGTGGTATTTTCTCTTCCAAGAATGAAATCAAGAATTTAATCTGGGATGGTAAAATTACAGTAAATGGATCTATTGTAAAAAATATCAGCTTTGAATTTAATCCTGATAAAAAAAAGGTGGTTTATGAGGGAAAGGAATTATCTCTTCCTCAGAATGAAAAATATTTTTTATTGAATAAACCAACAGGATTTATTTGTTCAAGGTTGAATTCACAGGAAAGAAGATTAGGAAAGAAATCAATATATGAAATATTCAAAGGAAGAGTATCCGAAATTATATATGAATCTCTGATTACAGTAGGAAGGCTGGATGAAAATACCACGGGTTTTTTGCTTGTGACAACAGATGGAAAACTAGTCCATAGAATTACTAACCCTCAAAATAAAATTAAAAAAAGATACTATATTGAAACCACAAAATTGATCACTGCAAAGCAAATTAATTCGATAAGAAAAGGTGTAAAGATAAAAATTGAAGATAACGGTAAGATTGAAGAATATATTTCTAGACCAACAATATTGACCGATATCAAGGATAAAAATATAATTTTAACAATTGATGAAGGTAAAAAAAGAGAGATTCGTCGAATATTCAATTCAGTAGGAAATGAAGTATCTAAATTACATAGATTATCGATTGAAAAAATGATTTTAAAGAATTATAAATTGAAATCAGGAGAATATTGTGAAATTAATTTTGAAGATATTGATCAATATATATTCAATAATAAAAAAAGTGTATCATGAGATTAATATCCTTAGGAATAATTAAACTTAATGTTATTTCTTCAGGATTATGGCAACTGGTGAAAGTGACATTGCAGCTGTGGTTGTCGAAGGAGTATATGAAGGAACTTTGGGGCGTTTAGACAATAAATGGTGGTGGAGAGATTGGTTCAAACCAATACTGTTCTATTCTCTTCCTTTTATTCCTTTTATTTATCTAGTTGGATGGTATCTGGGATATTTCTAGCTAAATAGATAATATGACTTCATATTATCAAGTAATATTTGAAAGTCCTCCGTCAACATGAATAACTTCACCAGTTATCCAATCAGGAGCTTTGCTAACTAACCATGAAGCAACATCTCCTACTTCTGAGGCTTTACCTATCCTTCCAGATGGATTTTTACTGTTGCTAATTTCTCTTGCAGCATCAGAGGACAGTATTTTTGAAGCCAAAGGAGTATCTGTGAGACCTGGTGAAACTACATTTATTCTAATACCTCTTTTTGCATATTCTGAAGCGGTTGCTCTAGCTAATCCCTCGAGCCCAGCCTTTGAAGCACTTATTGCGCCATGGTTTGGCATACCTATACTAGCAGCAGCTGAAGAGAATAGGATAATTCGTCCATTTTTTTCTTTCATCATTATTTTTGCAGTTGAATTTATAGTATTGTGGGCGGTGAGTAGATTTTGTTCTACAGTTTCCATGAATTGTTCTGTTGAGGTGGCATGAGTAGGTCGCAAAAATATAGTCCCGACAGCCAAGACAACTGCATCGATTTTGCCATAATCCTCCTTGATTGAATTAGCTACATCTTGCATTTCAGCATTATTTCTAGCATCAACAGGACGAGTTTCTATACCTGTTTCATTAGAGAAATTTATTAGATTTTGCTCGTTTCTGGCGCTACCAATAACCGTCCAGTTTTCTTCTTTTAAATTGGAAGATATACATCTACCAATTCCTCCAGTGACTCCAATTATCCATACAACTTTATTATCTCTCATGCTACAACTTCCTTACCTAATCCTAATCCTTCTCGGAATTCATCTAATGATGACTCCATCTCAAGGATTAATTTGACATCTGGATGCGTCCTTATTACTAGACCATCCATATACATCAATGACCTGATTATTGGGAATGCTTCTTCACCAAAATCTGCACCTGCATCTTCTACTGCGGCTCTAACTGTTTTCATCATTACTTCAGTTAAGCTCTGTTCTCCAACTGATTTTTCTTCAAATCCGTCATATATTGATTCCATGTTTTTCTTGAATTTGTTCACCTTTTTCTCTGGGGGTCGACTATCTGCAAGATTCAATAATGATTCGAAGGCGTTATTTTTATCGTTTTTTGAAAGATTTTCAAAAAAATTAAATAGTGATAAGCTAATATTTTTTGGTGCTTCACATATTGCACCATTGTCTATGAAAACAAAATTTTTATCTTTATCTATTATACAATTACCTGGATGGAGATCACCATGAAAAGTTCCCACACCGAACATATAAGCACCATGAATTCTGAATAATTCGATTAAATAATCCCATTCTAAAGATTGATTTCTGATTCCTTCTTCCAATGTTTCACCTTCGATAAACTCAGAAACTAAAACATCCTCATTTGATAGATTTTCAAAGTATTTTGGAAATTTTAGCCTAGGCATTGGGAAGTCGTCAACAAGGTTTGATTGTATTTGTTTTAATTTGTTTCCACCTTCTATTTCATTATTCAAATTTAGTTCTCTGAGTGTATAATCTTCAACATGGTTTAACAATGCTATTGGATTACCAACCTTTCTTAATTTCGGAGAGAATATAATTAGTATTTTTAGCCACCTTTTCATTCTAAAAACATCTTTTTTAAATTTCTTCTTGTGATCAGCCTTTATTATCTTAACAACAACTTCTTGTCCGGTTTTTAATCGTGCCCTATGAACTTGACCTACTGAGGCAGCAGCTAATGGGTTTTTATCAAACCATTCTACAGAATCATGAAATTCAATTGGGGCTTTTTCTTCTAGTATAGAAAGAACATTTTCTGAAGGGATAGTGGAGGCTTGACCATATAATGTCTGTAATTGACGACACTTTTCTATAGAGAGTAAATCTGGTCTTAGTGCAAATATCTGAGAAAGTTTAACCGCCAAAAGCCCTTGATTTTGAATCCAATCTAAATTTGCTGGCCTCTTTCTTAATATTTGGTACATAAATCGAGAAAAAGTAATTAATCTCATAATTTTTCACCATCAGCATTGATTTGTTAATTATCATCAGATAATATCAAATTGTATCTGCAGAATTCATCTTTATTGTCTGTTGATTGGATTCTTTCAATAATAACTTCTTTCATTGAAGAATATCTACTCAGTAAAGTTCCTTCAATTATACCATCATCAAGTTCCCATAACGGTAGTTGATCTGAGTTGTCAACATCTGGTAAGAGGTGTACTTTGATATGAAAAATTGGATCTGCATCATAACTTAGTTCTCCAAGTCCTGCATATTCATACCAATCCATCATTTCACTAAGGAATTCGACATGTCCATCAATTTTCCTCAAACTAAATGCAAGTTCTTCCCCTATTCGGTTACCTACCTGACGAAGTAATGATCCAATATCAATTCCAAATGTATTAAGGCTGGAAATTCCACCTTTTCCTAGCTTTTTCCTGGCATCACTTATTTCTAGGCCAGATGCCATGAAGGCATCTAAATTAAATGGAGTATCAGATTCTGGTAACTCTTCAGATATTTGCAAAACGTCCCTAATTCGATCTAAGAATGATCCTCCCTCTAAAGTTAGCTTTAATGGATCAACTATTCTTTCTTCGGTAAACCTCTTTGATGCCAATTCAAAGGGTATAGCCTCTTCCCAAATACTTTCTATTAAGTTTCTTTGAGATTCTGCAAAGGGAGATGACTGAATGAGAAGAGCAGCATCGGTTTTTCCTCTACCTACTGGATTTTCTTCAGTATTGAGGTATTGAATAGCTTCTAATTGATCCATCACGGTTCCTTGTGATTCCAAATCATCACTATGTCTTACATCAACTGCTGAATCTAATTCAGAGAAGAATCGTATCGTACGTCGATCTAGCTGTGCCATTACTTTTACCTCAACTCCTCTTTTTGCTGCTTTGTTTACCTCAGACAAGGCAGTACTTCTGCACAAATGAAGTATACCAAATTTACCTAATGTCAAGATTA
>QQRX01000072.1 GCA_003602595.1 Candidatus Poseidoniales archaeon
CAAACCAATCCAAACCATTTTTTATTTAATGAGAGAGATTTTTCGACAAAATTTTTACCTATGAAATCATGATTTAAATCGAGACCGAAGGGGACATTAGTTTCTGCAGTATTTCTTGAAAGGAAATTCTCTGGAAAATCATTATCAGGACTTATTCCAAGTCCTGGCCATAGGAAATCTTGTCCGGATAAAAGATATCCTTTTTCTAGTCTCAATGTATCTCTTGCACCTAAACCGACTGGAACTATTCCTAATTCTTTACAATTAAGAATGGTTTTCCATAGTAAAGGTGCTTGCTCATTGGGGACGAAGATTTCAACTCCTGATTCTCCAGTATATCCTGTTCCTTGAATCCAACCTATTATTCCCAAATCATTTTCTTTAATACTTTGACATTTGAATCTATTAACGGCATTTTCAGCGCCGAGAACAGAAGTCAATATGTCTTTAGAAGCAGGTCCTTGTAAAGCAATAATACTGGTTTCCTTAGATTTATCTTCAATAATAATAGATTTGTCGGCTGGTAGATTTTTAGAAAACCAAGTTAACATTGTTGAAATCATGGATGCATTTGGGACGCCTAAAATTTCAGATTCCGAAACTATTGCAAAAATCATGTCATCAATTATATGGCCATTGTCATCTAAAAAATGTGTATAACCACAACTACCAGGTTTAAACTTGCTAAATTCTTGTGTAGCAAGAGAACTGAGCCATGAAGAAACATCATCTCCTAGGAAGCGAAAAAAACCCATATGAGAGACATCGAATAAACCTGCATTTGATCTTGTTGCTAAATGCTCTTCCTGTATTGAAGAATACCAAATTGGTAATTCAAAACCATGAAAATCGATTATTTTTGCATTACTTTCTAGATGTGAATGGTAAAGGGCGGTTCTTACCGGACTGGTATCGGACATATTACACGCCATGTGCTATAATGGAAAAACAAAACGGATAGAAGTATAAACATAAAAAAAAAGGATTTATATACTATGCTATTCACTATACAACTAGGAGTTGATAAGATGAAAGAAGAGACTGCTAAAAATATCAATCCATCCAGCAAGGCTAAAAAATATAGTAAAAAGCGAAATGCGATATCTCCTACACCAAGGCCTTCAATGGTCAGAAATACTGAATCTATGAGTGGGAGTTGTAAGATTTGTGGAGTAGTATCATGGGATACTGATAATTCTAGAGGAGAAATAATTTGTTCTGAATGTGGTTATGTTGCAGAACAGAATATGATTGACCCAGGTGCAGAATGGGTAAATCATTCAGGGGGTGAAGATAGGAGTAGAGTGGGTGCACCCACTACACTAACACTTTCTGATAAAGGACTATCCACAGAAATCAGGAGATCGGATTTAACATCCGGTGCAGCAAGAAGGCATGGAATGAATAGTAAAGGTCTGAAAGAGTGGCGTAGAAGGCAAATATTAGATCAACGTAGTAAAACTAGGGATTCTAGGGCTAGAAATTTAGCAACTGCAATGCAATTCATTAGAGATAGAGGAGATTTACCGCCACAAATTGAACAAGAAGCTGCGTCCCTGTATAGGCATTCTGTAGACAGAGGTTTAGTAACCGGGAGAAGCATAAGAGGCGTCACTGCTGCTTGTGTATACATTGCAGCCAGAGAAGCAAAAATTCCAAGGCAATTAGAACAAATAACAAAAGCTTTCGACATGGAATCCGACATAGGACAGAAGGAACTGAAGCGTACCATAAGACTAGTTGCTAGAAATTTAGGCACTCATCATATCACAGGCCCAGAAGAATACTTAGAAAAGTTTCATTCTGATTTGAATCTACCTCCATATGTGTTGGGCATAGCAAGAGAAATCTGGAGTACAGTAAAAGATGATTTAGAATGGCAAGGGAAAAAACCATCTGGAATTGCCGGTGTCATATTGTATAAGGCTTCACAAAAAAGCTCCTCTAAAAGAACGCAGAATGAAGTTTGTAAGGCTTCTGGAATTAGTGAAGTAACTTTGAGAGGTTTATTAAAAATATTGAATAGGCTTACAGAAAATAATTAGTCATATACAAAGAAGTCAAAGCATGTGCCTCCTTAGGGTACTCTGAGATTTGATGAAAATTGGCATTATCGGAGTAGGAGTAGTAGGAAAAGCCATAAAAAATGGTTTTGAAAATACTCATGAAATTTTTTTGCATGATCCTAAATTAGGAACAGAATTACGAAATGTTACGGATAACACTGACTTCTCTTACATTGCAGTCCCTACTCCTAGTAATCCGGATACTGGTGAATGTGATATAAGCATAATAGAATCTATATTAGATCAGATACCTGATGGTCAAAGGATAATAATCAAAAGTACTGTAATACCAGGAACTACAAAATATTTACAAAAAAAATATCCAAGGTTAATTATAGGATGTTCTCCTGAATTCCTTCGCTCAGCTAGTTCTGAAAATGACTTTAAAAATCAAGATTTAATAGTTGTTGGGACAGATGATGAAGAATTGGCTAAAGAAGTCTTTAATCAACATTTAGAAGCAGGAGTTATGAGAAAAAAACAATTTTTTCATGTCACCCCGACACAGGCTGAACTTGTCAAGTATGCAAAAAATTCTTTCTATGCAATGAAAGTGATATTTGCTAACCAATTCCATGATTTGGCAAAAAATCTAGGAGAAGAGTGGGGAGATGTTAAAGAAATTATAACTACAGACCAAGAACAAATGATTGGCCCTTCTCATCTTAATTCTCCTAAGGAAGGAAATAGAGGGTTTGGTGGAGAATGTTTGCCAAAGGATGCTTTGGCTTTAAAAACTCAGCTAGAAAAAATGGGAATAAAATACAATCTTATTCAAGCAATAATGGATGATAATAAGGCTCTAAGAGAAAAAAATAATTAATATCTATATTCTTCTTTTTTGAATGGTCCATTTACTGGTACATTTATGTAATCAGCCTGTTCTTCGGAAAGATTGGTTAATTTACAACCAATTTTTTCAAGATGCAAGCGTGCAACTTCTTCATCGAGATATTTTGGGAGGATATAGACTTTATTTTCATAATTATCACGATTGTTCCAAAGATCTATTTGGGCAAGTGTTTGATTGGCAAAACTATTCGACATAACAAAACTTGGGTGACCAGTAGCGCATCCTAGATTAACAAGTCGACCTGAAGCTAAAAGATATATGCTAATACCATTTGAAAATGTATATTTATCGACTTGATCTTTAATATTTACCTTCTCGACGTCTGTTAGGTTATCCAATGCATCTACTTGAATTTCATTATCGAAATGACCTATATTGCAAACTATTGCCTGATCTTTCATTTTTCTCATATGTTCTGTGGTTATAATGTCTCGATTTCCAGTAGCAGTCACATAGATATCTGCACTACCAAGCGTATCTTCTACGGTCAGAACACTAAATCCTTCCATCGCGGCTTGCAATGCGCATATTGGATCTACTTCTGTAACAATCACTTTCGCACCCATTAATTTCAAAGCTTGAGCAGACCCTTTGCCTACATCTCCGTAACCACACACGACAGCAGTTTTACCAGCTATCATTACATCTGTCGCTCTTTTTAGAGCATCAACTAGTGATTCTCGGCAGCCATATAGATTATCAAATTTTGATTTTGTAACAGAGTCGTTTACGTTAATAGCGGGGAATAAAAGACTATTGTCTAGTACCATTTGATATAATCTGTGTACACCGGTAGTTGTCTCCTCAGAAACTCCCCTACATTCTTGGGAAACTTTAGTCCAAAATGATTTGTTTTCTGTATAGACTTTGATCAATAAATCCTTTATTATCTGTTCTTCATGATTAGAAGATTTTGAATAAACCCATTGGCTACCATGTTCTAATTCATACCCTTTATGTATCAATAATGTAGCATCACCTCCATCATCAACAATAAGTTGAGGGCCTTGGCCGTCAGGATGTTGTATTGCTTTCAGAGTACATTCCCAATATTCTTCTAGAGTTTCACCTTTCCATGCAAATACAGGAGTTCCTGAAGCAGCAATAGCAGCGGCTGCATGATCTTGAGTTGAAAAAATATTACAACTAGCCCATCTAACTGAAGCTCCTAATTCAACTAAAGTTTCTATCAGAACTGCGGTTTGAATTGTCATGTGAAGAGAACCGGTTACTCTCACTCCTTTGAGTGGTTTTTTATTGGAATACTTGGATCTTATGGCTATGAGTCCAGGCATTTCATGCTCAGCGATTTCTATTTCTTTTCTACCAAATTCTGCAAGAGAAATGTCGGCAATTTGATAATCATTGGAATCAAGGACTATTGTCATGACAATTGGGTAACAACTAGTATATTTGACCTTATGTATTCAGCAAATAACAATTGTAGAGTTATATTAAAATTATTAGTTTGCATATAGTTTGAAATATATATCTCTTGACGGATAGATATGACATACCTATTTACATCAGAGTCAGTGGCTGCCGGACACCCTGATAAATTATGTGATAATATTTCTGATTCAATTTTGGATGCTTGCCTTGAAATTGATAAAAATGCTAGAGTAGCGATAGAAACTATGGTAAAAGGAACTGATGAAAAAAGTTACATAATTGTTGGAGGGGAGATTACGTTGCCCCCAGATGTGCATTTAGATTATGAAAAAATTGTAAGAGAAACAGCAACATCTATTGGTTACAATAATCATGCAGTTGGAATGAATGCTGATGATGAAGAAATTTGCGAAGTCAAAATAATAATAACACAACAATCGTCAGAAATTGCACAAGGTGTAGATGAAGGACATGGATTACATTTAGAACAGGGAGCAGGTGATCAAGGACTTATGTTCGGATTTGCAACAGATGAATCAGAATCATATGAGATGCTCAATGGAAGTTATATGCCACTACCAATATTATTGTCTCACAGATTAACTTTAGAAATGACAAATGCAATGAAGGATGGCGTCCTAGAATGGGCAAGACCAGATTCAAAAAGTCAAGTAACTGTAGAATATGGAGATGATGGTGAGCCAATAAAAATCGATACCATAGTAATTGCAATACAACATGATGATTTAGCAGGAACTAAATTTAATGGAGACATTAAAAAAGAATGGGAATATATTAATTCTGAGATTGGCGATAAAATTATTTCTAAGGTCATCCCTTCTAAATTATTATCTGATAAAACGAAAATAATTGTCAATGGGACAGGTCGATTTGTGAAAGGCGGGCCTTATGCAGATGCAGGACTTACTGGAAGAAAAATAATTGTAGATACATATGGGGGAATGGGAAGACATGGCGGGGGCGCATTCAGCGGAAAAGACCCTAGTAAAGTGGATAGGTCGGCTGCATATGCATCCAGATGGGCAGCTAAACATGTAGTAGCCAGTGGACTTGCAAAAAAATGTGAGATTCAGGTGGCTTATGCTATTGGAGTTTCTGAGCCAGTTAGTATTAATGTCAATACAATGGGCACTGGAATAATTTCAGATAAAGAGATAACAAATAAAGTACAATCTGTATTTGATTTTCGTCCCATGGGAATAATAGACAAACTTGGTTTAAGAAATCCAATATATTCAAAGACCTCCTCAGGGGGGCATTTTGGTAGGAATTATGAAAATGATGGTAGTTTTAGTTGGGAGAGGCTTGATTCAGAAATAATTTCCAAATTACAATTAACATAGATGAACATAGTAGGCTTACAAATGGAAGGGAAATCTGAAAAATCATATGTTGTACTAAATCCTCCGGTAAAATTCCAGTACGGTCTGATAGAGTATTTCAGAAATATCATACATAGCAAAGAGATGATGATGCAATTTGTAAAAAGAGATTTTAGGATAAAATATCGAGGATCAGTACTAGGTTATCTATGGTCACTTTTAGGTCCGATACTGCATTGTATGGTCTACTACACATTAATTGTCTTAATACGTGGAGGAGGTTATGCACGACAGCCTTTGTGGCTGTTTGGAGGAATAATTCTATTCCAGTTCTTTAGAGAGACATTGGAAGGTGGGATGCGATCTTTAATTAGTAATCAAGGGCTAATAAAAAGAATTTATTTTCCTCGTGAGATTTTTGCAACCTCAAATATGATATCTAAATTGATTTTTCTAATGTTTGCAACAGTCCCTCTGTTTCCTTTACTTTATTATTATGGCTTTGAAATTAATTACAATCAATTATACGTTTTCCCAGCCATATTTGGATTGAGTATTTTAGCCCTGGGTATGGGTTTTTTGTTATCCTGTGCACATACTACTTATGCAGATGTAGGTTTATTTATGAAATATTTACTCACATTCCTTTTCTTTTTATCTCCAATATTATGGACTTTAGACAATATTCCAGAAGAATGGTTGGAGATGTACTTAGCCATTAACCCCGTTGCAGTTTTTCTTACTATGTTCAGATATGGACTAGATGGTACGACTCTTCCTATAGGCGCAATAATAATGGCCAGAGCATTTGTTACATCAATACTAATTTTAATTACAGGGATATCAGTTTTCAAGAAATTTGAAGGGAGTGTGATTAGGCACATATGAAAGATATAGCAATCAAAGTGGATAATATTAGTTTAATTTTCTCATTATCTGATTCTGGACCAAAACAGATATTCAGAACTTTTTTTGGCCCGTTAGGTAAGAAAATATTCGGTAATGGAAGATCTTTTACTGCACTGAGAGATATTGATTTTGAATTACGAAAAGGTGAGATTTTAGGTTTAATTGGTAATAATGGTTCAGGAAAAAGTACTCTATTGCAATGTATGGCTGGAATTTATAGGCCAAATAAAGGTACAGTCTACTCAAAGGAAAAACCATTTTTATTAGCAGGAGTGGGGATGGGTTATTCAAGTAGATTAACTGGAAGAGAGAATATATTGCTACTTGGGAGTATTTTAGGCATTAAGAAAAAAGAAATAACTCAAAAAATACCTGAGCTAGTAGAATTTGCTGAACTAGAAGAATGGATTGATGAGCCACTAAGAACTTATTCATCGGGAATGAATGCGCGACTTGGGATGGCTGGGATAGCTTATTTTAGACCTGATGTTTTATTAATTGATGAAGTTCTTGGAGTCGGAGATCCGACATTCAAAGAAAAATCAAAAGAAAAAATCATGGAAATGGTAGAGGAGGCATCAACAGTAGTGATGGCGTCTCATAGTTTTAATTTACTGATAGATATATGTGATAGAATAATTTTCTTGGAAAAAGGTAAGATTAAAGCAATTGGCGACCCACAAGATGTGGTTGATGTTTATTATGGTAGAAAAGAGCCTGAGGAAGTAGCACCACTTAAAAGAAAGTA
>QQRX01000073.1 GCA_003602595.1 Candidatus Poseidoniales archaeon
CAATGTAATAATATTATGGAAGAAATGTGGTCTGGAGAAATTAGTGTCGAGATTGATGAAGATAATATAGCACACCTATCATGGACTAGAAGGTATTTAGATAATAATGGGTATTATAAACAGACTTTGACTTATTCAACTATTGATTCTTCATGTCAAATGACTCCTATACAAGATTTGATGCCGCCAATATTACTTTCCGATGGTAAATATTGGGGAATAGATATGGACAAAAGAGGCACAGAGATTATTATTTCAGGATATCATCAAGATATTTTTACTGGAGGTAGTTTTCAGGAAACTACAGATATATTCCTATTGCATTCCGATTTACCCATATCATCATCTGATTGGTCTATTAATCCAAATATAATTACAGACATAGATATTTCGTCATCATCATCAGATAGTTTAGAAATAGAGTTTGGAGTGGATGAAGAAATACATTTGCTTTATCAAGAAAATAGAGATGATACAACAGGCATAGAAAGGCTTGGATTATGGTATGCCCATGGAGAATTGGATGAAGGGAATTGGGCATTCAAGAAGGCAATTGGAGATCAAGCTGCTCTAGCACAAATGACAGTAATTGTTGAAAAAGAAGACGAAAAAATTGTGTCTTGTTGGAGAGAGGGTAGTTTAGATGAGTCAGAGATAGTATGTATAATTGCTGATTCATCATTTAGGGCGATAGATGGTCAAATGGAGAGTTTTCCAGCTAGGGGTTTGAGAAATATTGACTTTGTAGAATCAGAAAGAGGTATTCAGGTATATTATGATGGAGTTGGGCCAACTGGTCCTCAACTGCAATATGGATTGATAAATTTTGAAGATGGATGGCTTGGAATTTCAGATAGATTAGGAAATGGCCAATTACATACTTCTACAAAGTCTCCTTCCAGTACGGAAACATTAATTCTCCATACATCGAATAATGGATGGCAAATAAGATCTCTGATAGATGATGAGTTTGGTAAAAATAATGATATTTCATCATTAGACTGGTTGAAAATTAAATTAGGACTATCGAATAATGATCAGGAATTTAGGATTTTAGTTATCGGAGTTTCAGTAACAGTTCTAATTTTGTGCGCAATAATCATTGTAACTATGTCTACTCAAGGGATGAAATGGATTAGTGAGAAAAGAAAAACGAGAATAAAAGACTCGGTAAAATTGGAAGATGATGTAATAGATATCATTGGAGAAGATGATTTAATGGTTTCTTCAGCAGAAATAGATATGATAGAATTGATTTCAGATGATGATGTAATTGATAACAAGGAAAGTCGCAGAATGAGAAGATTTTCCAGAATAGAAAAGAATCAAAATGTAGAAGAAAATGAAGTTTTTCCCGTTGAAGTAATCAATGAGGTACAAATAAAAAAGCCTCTGGAAAACAACAATCAAATAATTTGTCCTTTTTGTAATTCAAAGTTTGGAATTATTATTGGTATTTCATCAATAAAATGCCCAGTATGCCAAGAAAGAATTGATTTGTGATAATTAAGCCTAAACAAATGAAACTCCACCGTGCTTTAAAACGAAATCACGTTGTAAATCACTAAACCATTCTAGCATGGAACTAGAAAATTGCACAGATATTATCTCGTTATCAGCGAGTAAATCATCCTGAATACCCTGTAATGTACCAGGTGCAGCACCGCACGATATACATGCACCATCCAGATTTAATACGAGTGATAAAGCAAGTTTACCATTATTTAAATTTTCAACTGAAGAAGAATCTATGACGATACTGCCTCCATGGCCATCTAATGCTGCTCTTACTGGCCCTAAACGAGACATTAGAGCAGGAATAAGATCATCATCTGAGTTATTGTGTAAATTGATCAAAGATAATTTTTGTAATCTAGATAATTCTTGTGGATTATTATTCTCCAATATCCTCTTTTGAGACTCAATTTCAATCGCTTTTTCTATTTGTAAACGGTAGGATTCGGTAAGATTTTCTGAGTCAAAATCCCCTTCGTCAGGTAAATCCATGATAATCCGGAAGAGCATCATAGTTTTAGGTTGACCTAAAAGAATACATAAAAAAAAAGGAGTTTTGGACATAAAAAGCAGATGTTCAAAAGTGATGATATATGCACACAGGTTATGCAGTCCAAAGAGCCACTTCTTGAAATTAAGAATCTTCATGCAGGAATTGATGGAAATGTAATTTTAAATGGAATTGACATTGAAATTGGTCCAGGAGAAATTCATGCCATAATGGGACGAAATGGGAGTGGTAAAACCACTACTGCAAATATTGTTATGGGACATCCCGACTTTGATGTAGAAGATGGTGAAATAAAACTAATGGGAAATGATTTACTAGATTTAGAACCTTGGGAAAGAGCCAAAGAAGGAGTTTTTCTCTCGTTTCAATATCCTCAAGCAGTTCCTGGGCTTCAAGTTGGAAACTTTCTAAAAAAATCAGTTGCAAGTATTAAGGGTGATGAAGCCGCGAAAGGGAAAAATTTTAGGGAATTATTGAAAAAATCAATGAAAGAATTGAATATGCCATCATCTTTCTTATCTCGATATGTCAATGATGGTTTTAGTGGCGGAGAAAAGAAAAGATTCGAAATATTACAGATGATGTTATTACAACCGAAATTGGCCATTCTCGATGAAACAGATAGTGGTTTAGATATAGACGGCATAAGAACTGTGGCAACAGGAATCAATTCATCGATAAGAGGTACAGGATCTGGTGCTTTGATAATTACACATTATTCAAGAATATTAGATTATGTTAAACCGGACAAAATTCACGTTCTTATAGATGGCAAGATAGTAGCTACTGGAGATTCCACTCTTGCAACTGACTTAGAAGAAAATGGATATGACTGGTTAGAAGAAAAAATCAAAGGAGGAGATGAATAATGGAAACTTCACAAGAGGCTAGAGATGTTGTTGGCGATTACAAATCAGGGTGGCATGATACAGAAAATTCGACTATTAGATTTGATTCGGGACTATCGGAAAAAGTAGTCAGAGATATATCAAAAATTAAGGATGAGCCAGAATGGATGACTGAAATTAGAGTTAAAGCCTATCAGCATTTTATTGAAAGAGAGATGCCTACATGGGGCAACATGAGCATGCTAGAACAGATTGATTTTGAAGAAGTATGTTACTACCTAAGATCTTCATCTGCAACGGAGAATGATTGGGATGAAGTTCCTGATGAAATTAGAAATACTTTCGAGCGATTAGGAATTCCTGAAGCTGAGCAAAAATGGCTTTCAGGAGTTACGGCACAGTATGAATCAGAGGCAGTTTATCATAGCATTAGAGAAGATTTAGTCGCTCAAGGAGTAATTTTTCTAGATATGGACAGCGGACTCAGAGAATACCCGGAAATTGTAAAGAAATGGTTCTGTTCTGTTGTTCCTTATTCGGATAATAAATTTTCTGCATTGAATACGGCAGTATGGTCAGGTGGATCATTTATCTATGTCCCAAAAGGAGTACATGTAGAAATGCCGGTGCAAGCTTATTTTAGAATAAATGCAAAGAATATGGGTCAATTTGAAAGGACATTAATTGTTGCTGATGAGGGAAGTAGTATTCATTATGTAGAAGGGTGTACTGCACCAACTTATTCTACTGATTCTTTACATTCTGCAGTAGTTGAGTTAGTGGCTTTACCTGGCTCGCACATACGTTACTCTACTGTTCAAAACTGGAGTGCTAATGTATATAATCTTGTTACAAAAAGAGGAATTGCTCATAAAAATGCCAAAATAGAATGGGTAGATGGAAACATAGGCAGTAAATTGACGATGAAATATCCCTCAGTGATACTCAAAGGTGAGGGGTCGCATGCGGAAGTTATTTCAGTTGCCTATTCTGGAAACGGACAACATCAAGATGCAGGGGCAAAAATACATCATATAGCATCAAATACTACAAGTAAGATATTATCAAAGAGTATCAGTAAAGATGGAGGTAGAGGCTCATATAGAGGGATGGTTACAGTATCTCCTAAAGCAGAGAACTGTAAATTGAATATTGTTTGTGATGCGCTAATATTAGATGATGAAAGTAGGTCTGACACATATCCGACAATGGAAGTTGCAAATCCTACTGCAAGATGTGAACATGAAGCGAGTGTGTCCAAAGTGAGTGATGAACAATTATTTTATTTAATGAGTCGCGGGCATTCAGAGGAAGAAGCTTTGGCATTAATTGTGAATGGATTTTTTGAACCTTTTACCAGAGAATTACCT
The DNA here is from genome assembly GCA_003602595.1 of Candidatus Poseidoniales archaeon. Taxonomy (GTDB): domain Archaea; phylum Thermoplasmatota; class Poseidoniia; order Poseidoniales; family Thalassarchaeaceae; genus MGIIb-O3. The sequence continues at coordinate 4,245 of QQRX01000073.1, forward strand.
ATGGAATATGCGGTTGAATTGAATAAATTAATGGCATTAGAGATGGAAGGAAGTATTGGTTAAATGGTGTTAATATGAATGCCGAAACTACATATAAGAAAATTTCTGAAACAACCGATAGAGCAGACCACCTTTGGCGCTACACTCCGTGGAAGAAAGTTCATCCGACAGGCGATATCAAGAAAATACCTGAGATGAGTGAAGAAGTCAGAATACGTTTGATTAATCTTGATGGATCTGAACTGAGAGAAGGAATTAGTCTTCAGAGAGGAGAGAAGATTGGAGAAGATTTACCAAATGTAGATTTGGTTGCAACTTCTTTCGTAAAAGCGGTTTCTGAGAATTCTAGATGGGTTTTGAAAACTGAAAGAAAGTTTTATTCCGAAACCCCCATATTACTCGAAATAGAAGCAAATGGCGATATGCATGCATTAGAACTAATACTTGATATTGGAGAAATGAGTGATTTTGAAATAATTACAATGATAAAAGGGAATGCAAATTGGATAGGCTTATTGAGAACAGGAAAGATAGGAAATGCATCGAATATAAATGACATTACGGTCGGACTGCAGAAGAAAGGAGTATTGTTGAGATTGGATTCTATGTCATTGGGAAGAGATGCTAATATGAATACTGGCACAGTATCATCAGGTTCGGAGAGGACAAAGGCTGATTTAAGATACAAGATGGCTGAAAGAGGAAGTAATTTACATGTTCTTGGATCAATATTGTCAAGAGATGAAATGCATCTTGATTACCATATAGAAATTCAACATGATGCGCCTGAAACGTTTAGCAGACTTTCTTGGCATGCAGCATGTGGAGGAAAGAGTAGAACAATTGGAACAGGAATGTTGAAAGTAGCCAAGGGTTCAATAGGCACTGATGCAGCACAGAATTTTCATAATTTGTTATTATCTAAAGATGCTCGAGCAGATGGAATTCCAGAACTAGAAGTCTCTGAATCCAATGTCGTTGGTTGTGGGCACGGCATTGCAAACGGGCCAATAGATGAAAGTCAGATATTTTATTTAGAATCTAGAGGATTTTCAGAATCTGATGCTAGATCTGCCCTAATTGCTGCATTTCTAAATTCTACTCTAACTAAAATGGGTAGTGCTAACTTACATAATTGGTTAAGTAAATTATTAACTTCAGAATTGGATGTAATGAATAAATGAAGTGAAATAAAGATGGTTTCAAGAAATGGCCTGAATAGCAGGAAGAATGAAAAAAAGATATCTACAATAATTAGTTTTTTATTCAGTTTTTATCTATTATTGGCCTTTTTAGCACCACTTATGGTAGAAGAAGGTTCAGTTCCTCAATTATCCGGAAGAGCCAATGCAATAGACTATGCGACAGAAAAGAGTTGGGGGAATCTAAATCACGGAGAGAATGCAAAAATGGGGCACGATCAACCAAAATATGGAATTTTTGCTTGGTCAGAATTAAATCCTATCTGGGCATTTACATATATGATAGGAGACGTTAATTGTCATCAGAAATATGAACGTTCTTGGGAAATTAATGATAATCAAATGCCAATTTGCACCAGAGATGTTGGGATTTTATTCGGTATAATATTGGGATGTTTGATTTTTAGAAATCGAGGATATAATAGGTGGACGATAAGAGATACTTTCCTAACAATAATCCCAGATAGTAAACTTTCGATAATTTACAAAAAAGATTTACGTATGATAGCTATGTTTTTATTAATAATATTGACGATAATTCCTATAGGTATTGATGGTTTTTTACAATTATTAACAAATTATGAATCTACGAATTTTAAGAGAGTCGTTACTGGTATAATATCGGGTTTTTCACTTGGGTGGTTGATATGTTCTATGCTAGCTGCAAAGCCAGAATATTTTGATAACTCAGAAAAGGTAGTTTTACCATTGGGATCATTACTTAAGATAAAATGAATTAATTGCCATTCCACCATTTTAGTAAATCTTCTTCAGAAGTTATTTTTTCACTCTTTTCCCTACCATCTCCTAAAGTATTTAATCTCGAAATCATTGAATTTATTGATTCCATATTAGTATTGATTTTCATTATGTCAGGCAAACAAAAGCGCAAATACTTTTTTGGATTTTGTCGTTGCCATTTCTTTATCTCATTTCTAATTGGCCAAATAACTAATAATAAACGTCCAAATGGGTAATATTCATCTTTTAGACGTGATTTTGGATTTTCTCCAGATAAAAGTGTCTTAGATTGTGTCAACCAAGACATATCGTGATGTAGAAATCTTATTATTCTCCTAGTGTGACTATACGAAACATTCCTCACAGGACCTAATGATTCTCTTAATTCTGATATATCTGCTGAATTCATCAAAGAAAGAGTCCCACAGATAGAAGAAATAGAATGATTAAGAATACTCCTAGGGAAAGTTATATTTTCTTCTTTAAGTGATTCTTGAAGTTTTTTATTGTGAATTTTTTGTGCATTTACAATTATTTTCCATGGCTTTTCACCATTAAGCCAATTCTTATTATTCCTTATTTTCTTTAGCCCGATATTCTCTAGAGTTGATTGTCCATCTAATGAATGTAGTAATTCTCTCAAATGATAAAGTTCTACATCATTGGATTTGACATTAATTGGTAATGGTTTAGAGTGTAAAAAATTCTTTAAAATGAATGTTAATTTTTTACGAAAATCTGATTCAGATTTCTCATTCAATATTGGGCCTACTAATGCCCCTATATCAAAAGGAGTAGGCATACCTAATTTTCCTGAAAGTAAATTTTTATATCCTTCTCTAATTTCTTTTTGTAATTCAGAAGTTTCAAAATACTCTTTCTTATCTGATAGATTCCTCAGTGTACCTCCTTCAATTCTTTTTAATGCTATTTTGGGATCACAATCTACCCATATACATAAATCAGGTATTAATGCTGCAGAGTTCATTTGAGCGACTCTCTCTAAACCTAATTTTCCAACTAGTCCTTGATATACTAATGAAGAATGAATATTTCTCTCACTTACTACTACTCTACCCTCTTTCAGACGTGGCAAAATCCAACCATGAGAATGATCTAGTCTATCTGCAGCAAATAAACCAGCTTCTCCCTCGGGCTTTAAGCTCTGCATTTTAACTGAATCAATTGCTAAACGGCCTAATGGATGATCACGTCTGGGTTCACCCGTTTTTTCGACTGATGTAAATGTAAATTCTTTCTCTAATATTTCCCCAACAATCTTTGTTGCCAATCCTTTTCCGCTGCCATCTCCGCCTTCAACACTAATAAGATACATAAGATCCCTCATTCAATATTTATCTCATTAGCAATAAATTGGTGTTTGGTAAGGCTGGAAAGTGCCATACCAATAAGTATCAGAAGTGGGCCAATGAATAAACCACCTCTGCTCCATAGGCCAATAAAAGAAAACCACCAAGCTTTCTTGTAACTCTTACCGTATAACACTTCGTAACCTCCTCTAATTCCGAATAAGCCTGAAATTAGAGTAAGGATTGCGATTATCGTTGCTAGAGTAGCGGCCTGGGATAGATTACTGTCTCCTCGCCAATCAATTTCAGTCACTAGTTCATCATCTCCTGGCATCATAGTAATTGGTATTTGAGCATGATCACCTGGTATCATAAATAATCTTACTGAAATATTATTTTCTAAAGAAGCGAATAAAATAAATGAATGACGTGGTACTTCTTGGATCTGGAAGCGCCCGCTTTGATCAGTAAAGGCTTCTTTACCTGTTACAGTTCCGTCATCATTCAAAAGAGTTAATCTAACTCCCTCTATTGGTTCTCCGCCTGTATTATTATCAATAAGTGCAGAATTAACAATTCCATTGATATCTGCATAATCATCATCACTAACTAATGTACCAGATAATATTTCAGCTGGATTTGCGGAAATAGCTAAGATACCAAATATTGTACCTAGAAGACTACCAGATATAATCAAAACCGCTGCTGCAACTCTTGTGGCAGAATCTTCAGAAATATCTGAAAGCCAAATCTCTAGAGATGACATGTTATCATAATCAATATCTGATCTCAATCTTCTTCGTCCTCCTCAATAGTATTGCCAGATGTAGTTAACTGTTCATGTTGTCGCATAAATGTTCTGAAAAACAAGAAAGTGAAAGCAGGCCATGAACCAGGCATTACAAAAATGGTGATTACGACTAAACTAATTATTGATAAAAATACATTTTTTGATAAATAATCAGTGAGTTGTTTAAATTTAGATATATCTGATTCTATGTCATTGCAAGTTATGTTTGACTCATTAAATGGAATGAGATTAGTGAAATATATTTTTTCCCAATTTTTTCCAGTCAATAGAAAATAATTATCTTGTTCTGAGAATGCGATACCATTTAGTACTGAATCTGCATCTTTTTGATTATCTGATAATGATTCCAAAGAAATTGAATGTTGGACAATTCCACTAGTAATATTTATTGAAATTATTCTATTTTCTTTCCAAATATTTGCATAAACTAAATCTCCGACACATTCCAGTTCATTAAGATTAGAAATCTCTTTATTATTTTCTTTTACAGTGATAGTTGAAGATACATTAAAATCTTTAATATTTCTTATTGCTAAATTTGAAGATCCGTTAGACATAATGAAATTATCTCCATTATTACAGAGACCCCAACCTTCTCCAGTGTAATTATAATTGCCAATCAATTCAAAAGTATCTATATCGAATATCTTTGCATGCTCTTCTCTCCAAGTCAGCATAACAATGGTGTCGTTCAATATTGAAATACCTTCAGAAAAAATGTCTTCGTCGAAGTTTATTTCACGTATTACTTCTCCAGAGGACATATTTAATTCTCGGAGGCTAGAAGAGCCATACATCCCAGTACTTTCAAATAATCTTGTACCTTGTATTTCCAATCCTTGTGTAAACGAATTCGGCTGATGATCTATCGTTTTGATAATATTGAAACCTATTTCAGAGTCATTACAAGCAGAAGTAGCTAAAGAATTGCTGGGTATTAAAATTAATATTACAAGGCAGGGAAATAATTTTTTTAAATTAATATT
>QQRX01000074.1 GCA_003602595.1 Candidatus Poseidoniales archaeon
GCCAATTGAGCCTCGGGCAATCTTGTTTTATCAGGGAGAAAGGGATAAGGAACAAAACATTGGAAACCTGATGTCTTATCTTGTTGAATTCTTAGTTTATCTAAATGTATTAAACGTTCTTCGACAGTTTCAATAGTGCCAAAAAGCATTGTACAGTTAGAAGGGATACTCAAAGAATGTGCTAACCCATGAATTTCTAGATATTCAGAGGAGTTTTCTTTACCTCTACAAATTCTATCTCTAACAGTATCAACAAGTATTTCTGCACCGCCACCTGGAATTGAATTAAGTCCTGATTTTTTTAATAATCTTAGTGTTTCAAGCACACTAATTCCAGAACGGTTTGCAATATGTTTTATTTCGACGGCGGTTAACGATTTTACATGAATATGTGGGTATAAATGTTTTATTTTTTTATAAAGTTCTGCGTAATGGTCAACATTCCATTGAGGATGAAGCCCCCCCACGGAATGTACTTCATCTATAGATTCAGAAAATGGTTTGATTCTGTGTATTACTTCATCTACCGATAGTTCGTAAGCCTCAGAATGTCTAGGGCCTTTCCTGAAAGCACAGAACCTACAAGCAAGAACACATATATTTGTTGTATTTACATGTAAGTTATCATTGAAAAAGATATTATTATCAAATCTAGATCGTTTAATGAGGTTAGCTAATGAACATAGAGCTGATAGATTAGGAGTATTATACAATTTTAATCCATCAGATAGGCTAATTCTTCCACCATCCTTTAGAATTTTAAGACAATGCATCAAGAAATTATCATTTTTTACAGAATATGGAATCTTCATAGATTTAAGACGATTTCGCCATTGATTATTAATTGTTGAAGGCAGCCCCAAGATATTCTCCCCAACTGTCGTAAGATACCTAATGATTTGAATGTGCGTCTATAATTTTTATCAAAAAATTGGAAACCATCAATAGCCTTTAGCACAACGTCCTGTATAAGTGAGTACATGCCGTTTAATATGGGAATAGATGAATTAGAAGAAATGGCATTAAGATGTAGAATTAACATAATTAGAATGATACATAAAGCTCAATCAGGTCATCCAGGAGGATCTTTATCAGCAATCGATATAATAGTGGGATTATATGGTAGCGTTTTAAATTTCAATCCTTCAAATCCAAACTGGGAAAATAGAGACCGATTTATTATGAGTAANGGGCATGCTAGTCCTGCAGTATATGCTATTTTAAACGAGTTTGATATTATAAATGAACAAGATTTCATGTCCTTCAGAAAACTTGGTTCTGTATGCCAAGGCCATGTAGATATGAAATGGACAGATGGTGTTGATTTTTCTGCTGGAAGTTTAGGTATGGGATTATCATTTGGACTAGGGTGTTCGTTAGCTGCTAAATTAGACAACAGTGATAGAAGAATTTGGGTAATGATCGGAGATGGCGAAACACAAGAAGGACAATTATGGGAAGCTATAATGGCTGCAAATTTTCATTCTAGCAATAATTTAAAGTTAATAATAGATAAAAATCGTATACAAAATGACGATTTCGTATCTAAACAAATGGAAATAGGAGATTTAAGCGATAAAATAAAATCTTTCGGATGGGATGTTAGAGAAATAGATGGGCATAATATGAATGAAATCTCTGATGCAATTAAATGGGCGAATAATGGCAGTAAAGGACCTATGGCAATTATAGCAAATACAATAAAAGGCAAAGGAGTATCATATATGGAAAATAATCCATCATTTCATGGCAAGGCCCCTAATGATGAAGAGTTTCAGATTGCTATGGAGGAATTATCATGAGTGCACCATCTGGAGGAGGGGCTTCAAGAGATGGTTATGGAAATGCCTTACTGAAATTAGCCAGTAACCCAAACATAGTGGTATTAGAAGCAGATTTAGGTAAATCGACTAAATCTTGTTATTTTAGATCTGAATATCCAGATAGGACTTTTTCATTGGGAATTGCTGAACAAAACATGATGTTAGTAGCAGCTGGACTAGCATCATCTGGTAAAATTCCTATGGCCAGTACCTTCGCTATTTTCACTGAAAGAGGATTTGAACAAATTAGAAATGGAATTGCTAGGCCAGGTTTAAAGGTCCATATATGTGGAAGTCATGGTGGTATTCACACAGGAAGTGATGGAAGTAGTGCACAATCAATAGAAGATTTAGCTATATATAGAACTTTACCGAATATGACTGTCATACATCCTGCCGATGATATCTCTGCAGAAGAACTTACTATCCAAATATCAGAATTAGAAGGTCCTTCATATATGAGAACAATTAGAAATAAAGTTCCACGATCTTATACAAATGAAACTAAAAATAATTTGAAGATTGGTAAAGGGAATTTACTCAAAGATGGAGAAGATGTCGTAATAATTAGTTGTGGAGTAATGGTTTCAAAATCAATTGATGCTTCTATTATATTGGAAAAGGAGGGAATCAATGCAGCGGTAATTGATATGCATACAATTAAACCATTAGATGAAGAATTGATAGATATATGGAGTAAAAAATGTGGATGCATAGTTACCGCAGAGGATCATTCAATCATTGGAGGATTAGGTAGTGCTATAGCAGAGCATAATTCAAGGAGTAATCTAGTTCCTGTAGAAATGGTAGGTGTAAAAGACATATTTGGAGAAAGTGGGGATTCGGAAGAATTATTTGAAAAAATGGAAATGACTACTGAAGACATAGTCAAAGCGGCTATGAAGAGCGTGGGCCGTAAATGAATTAGAATGACTCTAACATGCGTTCATTTGATGAAGGATATGTCATGAGAGTGTATTGTATGGGTGACACAGAGCTAATGAAGAAGCTCCTAGATGGGACTCTAAATCCTATGGAATTGGAAAATAACCCCCGTCTTTATGTTCTTGCCGAGAGAATTTATGGAAGGGAAGCATTAGAAGAAATGGGCGTTATGGGACCCAAAATAGATTCTTATGCTGTTACAGAGGAAGAAACTAAATTATCTTCTGATGTTGAAATTCCAGAATTCGTTCCTGACATAAATTCAATAATTAAGGAACAGGGAAAAATAATCAAGAAAAGAAGAAAGATGGTACTTTTTATAGGTTTTTCAGGATTATTAACTATTATTGTCAATATTTTCGTAGGCATGGGAGAGATATTATGTTCTCTAGGCATTGCTAATATGAAGGAAATATGTGTTGAAGGAAAAACTCAAGTTGTCTGGCTTAAAGGGACATCATGGGATGGTTTACATGAAATAGATACATGGGTAGAACCAAGAACTTTGGAAATATTCGATATTTCGTTAGTAATTATTTTTTCCATAATGTTTTTAGTAGGATTATTCTTTAAAAAAAAGGTTAATACATCCTAGCGAGATGTTGCTTTTTAGTGGTTAATTTTCCTGTAATTACGCATGGTAATGGATTTTTATATGGTCTATTACATTCTCCAAGTAATGTTATTCCAGTTTTTCTTTCCAATAATTCAGCATCAGCATCATTACCATCAAATGGAAATTCATAAACAATTCCTTCATTTATCGGCTCACTAAAGACTATATTACCATCTATAATGTCAGATTTTGGCAATGGTAAAATCATTTTATCAAATAATTCATTTGCTCTACTTTTTAAAACTTCGTTGATAGATTCTAAAGTAGAAAATATAGAAGGAATTAGATTATTTAAGGGAATTGTTTCTTTACCGCCAGTTCTTATAGAAATAATACACTGTTCTTTAGAAATATCCTTGGGGCCGATTTCTAATCTAATTGGCACTCCTTTTATTTCCCAATCATAATGTTTATTTCCAGGTCGAATATTTCTATCATCAATTTTAGTCCTTAAACCATTCTCATCCAATTCCTTTTTTATTTTATTAGAATATATCATTACATCGTCTGTAATATGAGTAGCTATGGGCATTATTAAGACTTGTATAGGAGATACTGAGGGAGGAAGTATCAAGCCTGAATCATCACCATGTATCCCAACAATGGCTCCCAGAAGACGTTCCGACATCCCGAATGTGGTTTGATGGCAAAATTGAATATTCCCATTTTCGTCTTCATAAGTTAAATCAAAGGATTTAGCCCATTGATCTCTGTAGTGATGATAAGTAGCCACTTGTAATGTTCGACCATTTGGCATAATAACATCTGCGGCAGTTGTATACCATGCCCCAGGGAATGTATCCCACAAAGGCCTTTTTGATATTATATTAGGAAGGCATAATTTGTCCAGGATATTTTGAACTATATTTGCATCTTCTTGTATCTGCAATGTAGCATTTTCTTCATCTTTATGTACAGTATGCGCTTCGAAGAAATGTATTTCCCTCACTCTAATAAAAGATCTTGTTTGTTTAGTTTCATATCTGAAAGTATTTACAATTTGGTATGTTTTCAAAGGTAAATCAGCATGACTTCTTATCCATAAGGAGAACATATTGTACATAGGAGTTTCTGAGGTGGGCCTAAGGAACATAGCGATATCTAATTCATTTTCTCCACCATGTTTAACCCAATAAACTTCCTTTTTGAAACCGGCATCTTCCTCCTCAATTCTTAACTCAGATGGGTCAACACCTGCATCTCTAGCAGCTTTCAATTTTGCTACTAATCTATTTTCTTTTTCCAATAAATCTTCAGGAACAAGCAGAGGAAATCTATATTCCAGATGATCAGTCCTTTCCATTTCACTACGTGTAATAGAATCTATCAATGACATTGTTTTCCAGCCGTAAGGTTTCCATACGTCCATACCTTTAATTGGATATCTCTTATCTACTAAATCGGCAATTTCAACGATTGCTGGATACCAAGAATTAAAGTCCGATTTAACCGGAATGCCCCTCTTAGCCTTTCCTTGCTCTTTCATAAGAAATACTCAGAAGTGACATAGTTTTGAATGTAATGGAATAAATCCTATCATGAACTCAATATAACTGATTCTATGGCTACGCACAATTCTTTGTAATCCTTTAATTTTTTGACCGAGCCATCTTTATGGATAATTCTAGCTCTTGGATAATTTGAATCATGAATTTGTTCTTTTATATTTGCAATTACCGCATCTAAATTATATCTTGAAATTTGGTTAATTGATCTTTCAATAAGAAAATCTTCTTTGACATTTGATTCTAATTTAAAACCAATTTTTGTACAATTGCCTACCAAAGGCATTAATTCAGCAATATGTTTTGG
>QQRX01000075.1 GCA_003602595.1 Candidatus Poseidoniales archaeon
TTTGACAAAATACATCCTTAAGAAAACACAAAAAAATAATGCTGGAATGAATAGAATTCCTGAAGATGAGACAGTTAAAACTATCAAAAGAAAAATCCATGAAATTTCGATAATAGTTGGTGCTTTTTCGGTTTGTATTTTCTTATTTTCTGGTTTTGCTGCTTGGAAAAATACGAAAACGATTAAAATAAGAAAGAATCCTAGAAAACAAACTCCTTCAATGAATCCTTGTGTATCGCTCATATATTATCGAATCATCAGACCTTTTTGAGAATGTTTACGAAGCATGGGAGTTCAATGTAATATTTATGATACCGACGGAATAATTTACTTTACCTACATCACAATGCATGCAAATTACAATAGTTGGTGCCGGAGTCTCGGGCTTGTCAACTGGGATAAGATTATTAGAACAAGGATACAATGTAAAAATAATCTCTAAGGAATTTAGTCCAAATACAGTTTCAGATGTGGCTGCAGCATGGTGGTATCCATTCCTTGTAGAGCCAATTGAAAAAACAAATAAATGGTCATCGGAGTCTTTTAATGAGTTTTTAAGGTTGAAAAATGAAGGTTTGGAATGTATTACTATGAGGCTGGGAAGGGAGTATTTGGAAGAAAAAACCGATCCCCCTGGATGGAGTAAAGATATTCCTCACTTCAGAATACTTGAATCCGATGAAATAATAGAAAATTACAATTTTGGTTGGGAATTAGAAGCACCCGTTATAGAAATGCACCTTTATATGCCTTGGTTACTATCTAAATTCAAGAAGTTAGGTGGATTAATAGAGATTAATGAATTTGAAAAAATTGAGGAAGTACCTGGTGAAATGATTGTAAATTGTTCAGGACTAGGAGCAAGAACTCTATCAAATGATGAGGAAGTAATTCCTGTAAGAGGGCAAGTTGTGTACATTAAACAAGATCCAGGTTTTGGCCGATATGATCAACAACCTGAAAGTTTGACTTATACGATACCGCGTAGAGATGTGACTGTTCTCGGAGGGACTGCTCAAATAGGAGATTGGGATGAAAAAATTAGAGACAAGGATAATGAAAGTATACTTTCAAAGTGTGAATTGCTATGGCCTGAATTGGATAGAAGGAATATCATAGGTACAGCCGTTGGTTTAAGGCCATCTAGGTATGAACTTAGGCTTGAATTAGAGCTAATCAACGGCAGGAAAGTAATCCACAATTATGGCCATGGAGGAGCAGGAGTAACTCTCTCATGGGGGTGTGCAGATGAAGTGGCTAAGATTGTAAAAATCAATATGTAGATTTAGTTGTACTAATTACTACAGCACCTATCTTGTAGGGATCTCCATTTGAAGAAGGTCTTCTATCTTCTAATCTACCCATCCATCCATCTTCAACAGTTCCTATAGGTATTCTAATTGAGGCTCCCCTATCAGAAACACCATATGAGAATTCATGTATTGACTGTGTTTCATGTAAACCAGTCAATCTCTGTTCATTGTGTGCACCGTACACGTCCATGTGTTTCTTTATATTTTCACCAAAGGCATCACAAACTTTGTTGAAGATTTTCTCATCTCCACAAGTTCTAAGAGTAGTATCAGAAAAATTAACATGCATTCCAGAACCATTCCAGTCTGTCGCACCGAGAGGTTTTGGATGCCAATTGATTTCTAATCCATATTTTTCAGCGTTTCTTTCGGCCAAATATCTAGAAACCCAGATTTGATCACCTGCATTTTTCGCACCTTTAGCAAAAATCTGATACTCCCATTGCCCTACTGCAACTTCGGCATTGATTCCTTCAACATTTAATCCTGCATCTAAACACATATCCAAGTGTGCTTCAATGATATCTCTGCCAAATGTATTTGATGCTCCAACTGAACAATAAAATTGTCCTTGGCCAGTTTGATCTCTTGGAAACCCGAAGGGAAGATTCGTTTCAGGATCCCATAAGAAATATTCTTGTTCATAACCAAACCAAAAATCATCATCATCCTCATCAATTGTTGAGCGACCATTTGTAGAATGAGGCGTACCATCTGCATTGTAAACTTCACACATCACTAAATATCCATTTATTCTATCTGGATCAGGATATATAGCAACTGGTTTTAGTAAGCAGTCAGAACTATTTCCTGCGGCCTGTTGTGTCGAGCTCCCATCAAAAGACCATTGTTTACAATCTTCTAGATTTCCTGAGAAATCTGATTGTATCATTGTCTTACTTCTTAGTGTCTGTGTAGGTTCATTGCCATCTAACCAAATGTATTCTAACTTAGCCTTATCTGTCATAACAATTCGCCTGATAGTACGGTTTATTATATGTTCGATTGATAACATTAATTTCTAAATACTATTTGATTAACAAATAATTATTCAATAATAAATACAATTGATGACAATAAACATATTTATTTAATCAAATGATTAACCAAATAAATTTACATTTATAATTAATTAAACAAATGATTAATTGATAACAAATACAGTACAGGATTTGAATTCAATATTTGATATCTAGTTTTGGTGGACGTGCCGAGATTTGAACTCGGGGCCTCTTCCATGCCAAGGAAGCGCGCTTCCAAGCTGCGCCACACGCCCTATGATTATCCGTTTGACGGTGACCATTTAAGGAGAATGGAATACGAAGGCACAGGCAGGCAATAGAAGATGGCTAGTATTTCAAAAACACCAAGTATGCCTGATGGACTTATAGAAGAAATAAAATCTCTTCTTAAAGAGAAAAATGCCCCTTTTCTTAATCATTTAAATAAGGAAGTGAAATTAATTTGGACGGAAAAGGGAGAGACGCGACTGGGGTTTACAAGATTTGAATGCGATCATAATGAGCTATTTAGAAGAAGAAGGTTGAGATTGTCTCCCGGTCCAATTACAATCGCACTTAATCCAATTCTTGACAGAGATGAAGCATTGTACTTACACACTCTAGTACATGAATTGATACATGCTGCAGGACTTACTGATCATGATGATGAACACAGCTCACTTGTTAGTAAAATTGCTCCTGCACCAAAATTAAGAGATTCAGAAATATTAAGAGAATTAAGACAGCAGGTGTTAGAGAAATTACCAGAAAGACAATGGATATGCGGAGATTGCGGACATACATGGGAGAGAAAAAGAGTTAGTACTCCGACAAGATGTCCCAAATGTGCTAAGTTTTTCAAAAACAAATGAAGTAGACTGACTCATGTGTTAAGTTCATCAAAGAGAGGCCACCGCGTAGACCTAACGGGCGATTGGTGTAGTCTGGATATCATGCTGGCCTTCTAAGCCGGTGACACGGGTTCGAATCCTGTATTGCCCACCACAGAAAAACAAGTATACACGAATCGCTCATATAGGGGCAGTAAGTCGGCGGCTCGAATGAAGCGTGGCTCTCGTGCATGGAAGAAGCGGGGGCAGCAGCGTTGGAAATGGAGAAAAAAGAAGCTTCGTAGAAGAAAAGCTTCCCGTAAGCGCGCTAAACAGTGATTTGTTAACGTTTTATAATATCAATTTCAGACTCCAGAGTTTTTTATAGGATGGTGACTTTGATTAAATGTTTAAAGCGAAATAATATTTTCCATTAATTAGAATCTGAATGATATTATTTAATCAACCACCAGAGGAAACTATGATGAGTTCCAATCTTATATCAGATTCAATTACAGAAGT
>QQRX01000076.1:0-7242 GCA_003602595.1 Candidatus Poseidoniales archaeon
CTTGGTGGAGATGACGATGAAGAAGAATGGGCACTATCTGTAGCAAGTGATGTTGATAGTGTTATAGTATCTACAAGTTGGGATAGCATTTTAGGGTCTATAGCTACAAATAGCTTTGACACATGTGATGCAATAATTTCTTCTGTAACGATAACAGCCGAGCGTGATGAAGCAGTAGATTTCACTACAGCATATTACTCTAGTACTCAAGGAGTAATTGCAGGACCTGGTGTTGCTGCTATTAGTGATGTATCTGAACTAAACAATGCTGATACAACAATATTAGTACAAACAGGAACAACATCCGATCTGTACGCCGCTAGTGATCTTCCATTAGCTAACGTAGTAGCCTTGGATGATTTCGACTCAGTATTTACAAGTTTAGCTCAAGGAACTGGACACTATGCTCTTGGAGATGCACCTGTACTAGCTTTAGAATCAACTCTATTGACTACATTCTCTCCAGAAAATTTTGGAATAGTAGTTGCTGATGATTCAGATAATGAGTTAGAAGATGCATTAAATGTTGCAATCGCTGCTATAATCGCATCCGGAGAATATGATGCTCATCTTGAAGCATGGTTCCCAGGTACATCTGGAACATTAGAGGATACAACAACTGCTGCTACAGCAACTGCTTATCCTATGCCTACTGAAGGAAGTGCGCTGACAACTGTTCTAGAATCAGGAAACCTAAGATTCTGTTCTGATACTACTTATCCTCCATTCGAGAACTTAGATTCTGCTGGAAATGCAGTAGGATTCTCTATGGACATTGCTGATGCTTTGGCAGATGAGATTGCAGAACACTATGCTAACATCGCAGATACAACTGTATTGGGATGTACAGATTCAGCTAACCCGAACTATGATTCAGCAGCTAACCTAGATGATGGAACTTGTGTAGATGGAGTGAAAATTGGTTTCCTATTAGACCAAACATCACCTGCTATATCTGCATATGCTTCTAACTTTATGGCCGCAGCTCAAATCGCTATTGATGATCTAAATGCTATAGAGAACGGAGCATTCTTTGAATTGGTAGCTGGAGATACAGCTTGTGATGGAACTGTAGCAGGCGCTTCAGCTCAAACACTTGCTGCAAGCGGTGTTGTAGGAGTAGCAGGAGCAGCTTGTTCCTCAGCTTCAATGGGAGCAAACGCTGTATTAGCGCCATTAGGAATTCCAATGGTTTCCTATGCCAGTACCAGTCCAGCACTTTCTGATGCTGACACTTATCCTCACTTCTTCAGAGTAGTTCCAAGCGATGCTCTTCAAGGACCTGCAATGGCGTCAATGGTCGTTGCAGTTGGAATGCAAGGAGGAGCTCCGGATGCAGCAACTTCAATGATGGCAATGAATCCAGCATTAGTTCACATGACAAATGATTATGGATCCGGATTAGCAGGTGCATTCGAAGGTGCATGGCTAACTTCATCTGGTCAAACCTCTCTCTGTGCAAAGATAGGATACGATCCTACTGATGCAGCCACTAATTACGCAGGTATGGCACAACAAGTATTAGATGCTGGTTGTGGATCTGTGGTTACAGTAACATACTCAGCAGATGGTGCAGATTTCATGGAAGCATTAAGGGGATTAGAAGCAGCAAGTGGATTATCTCCTATGCCAGCATTCGGTGGAGATGGAATTGCATCTGAAGATTGGATTTCTGATTTCTCAGCTCCAGCTGCAGCAAACACAGTATTTGCAACTAAACCACGTGCATCAACAGGTGCAGGTTCTTTCGCTGCTGATTGTGCTGCTGATGATGCATGTGCTGGTGGAATTTACACTGGTGAAACCTATGATGCAATTACTATAATTGGTAAAGCATACAATATGGAACAAGGAGCCAATATGGATACGCACATCCCTATGGTTGGTAGCGATTATGCTGGAGCTTCTGGCACAGTTGATTTCGATTCAGTAGGAGACATTCCTGGTGCAGGATACGATATATGCATGCATGCAATCATATCATCAACTGATACTTACCTAAACTGTATGCACTACTGGACTTCTGAAGGAGGAGTGCAAGAATATGAATTCACAGGTCAGACAGTAAAGTTAGGTATGCTATTAGATCAGACTTCTGATGCAGTTTCTGCTTATGCTCCAGGCTTTATGGCTGCAGCTGGAATAGCTGAAGCAATCATGAATGCCGCAGGATACAGTAATGGATTGCAATTCGAAATAGTTTATGCTGACACAGCATGTTCTGAATCAGGTGGAGCAGCAGCAGCACAAACACTTGCTAGCGCTGGTGTTGTAGGTGTTGTTGGAGCAGCTTGTTCAGGGGCTTCAATGGCAGCAAATGGTGTGTTATCTCCGTTAGGAATTCCAATGATTTCTTACGCTAGCACAAGTCCAGCATTAACTGATGATACTGCTTATCCAGATTTCTACAGAGTAGTTCCAAGTGATGCTCAACAAGGAGCAGCAATGTCTGATGTTATCACAGCAGGCTCTTCTGTTGCTACAATCCACATGAGCAATGATTACGCAGTGGGACTTGGAACTTCTTTCGCAAATGAATGGTCTGCGAATAATGAAACCATGTGTCAAATGATATCATACGATCCATCTAATTTTGATGCAGACGCTATAGCAACACAAGTCATGGACAGCAATTGTGATGCAGTATTCCTAGTATCATATGCAGCAGATGGTGAACAATTAATCACTTCACTAGGAGCGCAAGGATACACTGGTGCAATATACGGTGGAGATGGAGTCGCAGATTCTAACTTCGATGGCCCAGATGGGATGATCGCTACAAGACCCGGTGCAAATCCAAATGCTGGAGATACTGTTCTATCAGAAAGAGCTCTTGCTTTCCAAGCCCTATGTGGCGCTAATGCAGCATGTGCAGACGGAATTTACACTGGTGAAACTTTCGATGCATTCATTGTAATGGGATACTCAGTATTCGCTATGGCAACAAGTCCAGGTGTTCCTCTGACTTCAATGATAGGAGCTGTAGGACAAGGTTTTGTTGGAGCTACTGGTACAATCACCTTCATGCCAAATGGAGATCTGATGGGTGGTAGTGGATATTGTGTTGGTGTATTCGATGCAGATAGTGTGTTTACATGTACTCAGCATTGGTCTATCTCTGATGGATTAACTGACATAACAACAACAGAATAATCTTTCTGAATATCTATTATTCATTGAAAGAAACGTAAAGCATCACGGTGGGGAAACCCGCCGTGATGCTCTTAAATCCAGTAATTTTGGTGACTAATTAATGTATGGTTTTTTATTCGTGATATTATCGTTAATCTGCATAATATCATTAAAATTTAACAACAATTGGTCTTCTATTCCTAGAATCTGGACAAGATTTATAATTTGTTCTATAATATTCATAGATGCATGTTTGGGATTGTTATTTTCTGAAGGGTTTATTAACTTAATAAATTTAATAGTAGATAATAAGTTACCAGAAGAAAAAGGGTTAATTTGGTTATTACAATTTTTCCAAGCAACTAGTGCAGCATTCGGTTATGTCAAAATAATATTTGATGACTTTCCAAAAAATTCACTTAGAACAGTTTCAATGATTCTGTCCCCGATTTTCTTGATTTCAGTAATACTAATCATTTGTGATTTTCTTCTAATTGGCCGTGAAACAACCGCTGTAGCAAATCTTGATTTTGTTCAGATAACTACATCTACATTTAAATGGTCAGCAACCTACTTATCGATTGCTGTAGCACTGACTTTGACATATAAGGTTCAGAGATATGGTAACTTTGCCCAAAGTGAATTTTTTATGCTCGGGATGTATATTGCAATGGCAATAATATGGACAGATTATTTCTTACCAACTACAATCGCTCCTGCAGATGGAGTTTTAGTTTGGTCTGCTTTAATTTACACATTAATTGCAGCCTTCTTTATCACCGGTATAGCCGGATTAATGATAGATAGACTAGTTTACAAAGATTTTCGGAAAAAAAAAGCATCTCCACAAGTCATGATGATTGCATCACTTGGTGTCGCATTAATTTTAAGAGCCGTAATATGGCTAAGGTATAGTTCCAGATTCAGACTTTTTGAGCCCGATAAAGACTGGAGGATGACCACTGAGACTCCCGTAGCTCAACTATGGAAAATACCTACATACAAACTGAAAATTAACTTTGGTAAAAATGAACTGGCCAATGGAGAAATGTATACATCAGTACATTGTGAAGTAAAAGATGGAATAATTAGTCAAAAACAATTAGACTATATTCCAACTTTTGAATTATACAAATTAGATAAAACTGATTGTACTTCTCAATTAGAGACAGGATTTGCTTTCTATAACGGACCAACTCCAATCATAATATTTTCAAGTGTTTTGATATTGATGATATTGTTGAAAAAAACGAGATTGGGACGAAGGATGCGAGCAGTTGCAGATAATCCAGAGTTAGCAGCAAGCAGTGGCATAAATGTAGAAAAAATCCATGGTTATAGCGCCTTCCTTACTGCCGGTTTGGTAGGAGTAGGAGGTGCAGCATTTGCAATGACTGTAAAATTCTCTCCTACCACTGCATTTACGCTATTATTGCCTGCATTCGCAGTAATTGTATTGGGGACTATAGGATCAATAGAAGGCGCTATAGTCTCTTCATTGATTATTGGATTCATAAGAGCCACATCTTCCCCTATTCTTTCCGGTTTAGGTCAGAATCTAGATAGGACAAATTATTCGTCATTTGAGGCAGTAATGCCCTATGTGTTTCTGATTGCAATATTATTGATAATGCCCGAAGGAATAGGGAATGCATATGAAAAATGGAAGATAGAAAGACTCAGAAAACGTGCCACAGAAAAATCCAAACCGTCAACGAAAATTGGTGCATTACTATCATTATTTTTTGGGTGGATCGGACTTCACAATCTTCAACAAAGAAAAAACTCGAGATTTTCTAGTATGGCACTATTGACAGGATTTGCGTATCTAATTAGTAGAATTACTAATTTTATAACAAACCATTCATTTTCAAAACATGCTTCACCTATTAGAGATGAAGTCGGTTTTTCATATAATTCAAATTATGAAATGAGAACTGGTAGAGATGATTGGATATTCTTACCTTCTGATTCTCCTTTATCCATCGACGATGTATCTTCTGAACCTCCATCTGACATTGCGCCTTATCTACACGATCAATGGCGACAAGACACACTCGAGAGTATGAATAATTCATGGTCTGATTTAATGAATTCTGAACTATTATTGGTAGATAGCCTAACTCTAATAGGTGATTTAATATGGCCTAGTGTACCTATATTAATTTGGATTTTTGCATTATTTGAAGGATATAATTTGTACAGGAATATCGACAGAGATCCTATGACAATTATTTCAACCTATACTTCTAGATTAACTTCTACAATAATTAATGTAATTTCTGATAGTAGATTAAGTAGAATAAAAAAGAATATTTCTTCAGGCCTTACTTCTATAAGAAATAAGAAAATAAATCTAAATTTCAAAATAGATAAAAATTTATTATTTGCTCTTATCCCATTCATTTTTGTTATTTCTGAGACTTTAATAGAGTTTATTTTCCTTTCATCGATATTGTGGATTTCCGTTTTTTCATACAATTCAAAAAAGTCTAACTTAACTCTACTACAAGAATTAAAAAATAGATCTTTATATGGAAGAGAAAATCCATTTATGTCAAATATGATTTTCTTTACATTATTGATTTTATTCATTTTGATTATACTATGGATGCCTGTAGCAGAATTTGCATTAAATGCAAAATTAATCAGGGCATTTAATATTTCCAATATCATCCTCTCAATTTGTATTTTTATATTGATGGGCTTTTGCCTTAATCTACATACTGGGATAACTGGGATGGTTAATTTTGGTATAATTTTCTTTGTTGCTTTAGGTGCGTTGGCAGTAGGCATTCTTTCAGGTCCAGAAAAGTATAATGGGTATAATTGGCCAATTTATTGGGCCCTGATTTTTGGTCTATTGGCAGCAGCTGGTTTCGGTTGGATGCTCGCATATCCAACTGCTAGACTAAGAACTGATTACTTTGCTATAGTCACAATATCATTAGGAGAAATTCTCAGGGTTTTATTATCCTCAGAACCTATACTCCAATCATACAATACAGAAGCATCTTGGTCCAGCCCAACTCCAGGGGTTTCACAATATCCATTACCATTTGAAAAATGGTGGTTCTGCGGTGATTCTGTCCCATTAGATTTTGCAACCAGCGAAGCTCTGACTTCATTTAGCGCAAGAGATTGTGAAAATGCTATTGGGGGAACAACCTTCGCAGGAATATCACAAGATATCAATAGTATGTCTTACAAAGTAATGAATTTCCTTAGTTTAGAAGATGCTGCTCCATATGTAATTCTATTATCATTAATGTCACTGTTTTCGGTTATTATAACCTGGGCAATTCTCCACACTCTTCTAAATTCTCCATGGGGAAGAATTCTTAGATCAATCCGTGAAGATGAAGAAGTTTCCCAGCATCATGGACATGATGTATTGATGTACAAAGCATCTAGTTTAGCATTAGGTGCAGCAATAGCAGCGTTGGCTGGAGCATTTTGGGCTTGGCAATTAAAAGGATTCCAACCAACATTTATGACTCCAGCAAACTCTACATTCTTAGTATGGGCAGCATTCATTATTGGAGGGTCAGGAAATAACAAAGGCGTAATTATAGGATCTTGTATTATTTTACTATCAAATTATGTTTTTAGAGTTTTAGATGCAGGACAAACATCTCCAGATTTACCGTTACATGAAACTGCAACATTCATTGATGGTATATTCTCATGGTTGGTTTCAGATTATATTGAAGTCATTACAGTATTTATGGCAATGATAATTCTTGGTAAGATTACAGATAAATCTAATTATTCAGAGACTGGATTTTGGGGCATAATAGTATTTTTAATCTACGGTTCATTGAATAGTTCATTTTCAATTCAGGAATCATTTTCAGACATTAATTCTGATGGCAAGATAGATATCATTGCTGAAATGGCATATGTAAATGTTTTATTAGTTGGCTTTGTATTACTATTATCTCTGAAATATAATCCAAAAGGAATACTTCCAGAAGTACCTAATAGACCTGTTAGGCCAGAAAAAAGTGGTGATTCATCATGAGTGACGATATTGTACTCAGAGTTAACAAGTTAAAGAAGGAATTTGGAGGCTTAGTGGCAGTAAAAGATGTTTCTTTTGAAATAAAA
>QQRX01000076.1:7329-19905 GCA_003602595.1 Candidatus Poseidoniales archaeon
TCAGGTGAAATTGAGGCTTTTGGAACTGACATTTCACAATTGAGGCCTGACCAAATTCAAAAACTTGGTTTCACGCGAACTTTTCAGCATACACGTTTATGGCGTCAGATGACTGTAATAGAAAATTTACTAATACCTCCTCGAAATCAATATTCGCCAAACCCTCTAAAATCTCTATTTATGCCTAAATCACGCCCTAATGAAAAAACTAGACTATCCAATGCTTATGATGCACTAGATCAACTTGAAGTCCCCCACATGGCCCATAACTTAGCAAGTGAATTATCCGGAGGGCAGAGCAAATTAGTCGATATCGGGAGATCGTTAATGGGCGACCCACAGTTACTTCTTCTTGATGAACCAGTCGCGGGAGTTGCTGGCCCCCTTGCAATGAAAATATTCGATAATTTACGTAGAATTGTAAATGAAACAGGCATTTCTGTGTTAATTATAGAACATAATATGGATTTTATACTACGTCAAGGAGTAGATCGTATCATAGTGATGAATGAAGGAGAAATTTTGATGATCGGTACGCCGGACGAAGTTAAGAACAATAGAGAAGTAATTGAGGCCTATCTGGGAGAATGAGGAATTAATATGTCAAAAATACTTGATGTCACTGGATTAGAAGGAGGATATGACACTATCCAGATTTTACATGGTATTGATTTGTATGTTGATGAAGGTGAATTTGTAACTATAATAGGGCCAAATGGTTGTGGAAAATCAACTTTTATCAAAGTCATCTTTGGTATTGCCACTCATTATACTGGTGAGGTATTGTATAATGAAGAGTCAATAGTCAATTGGCGTACAGATCAATTGGTAAATAATGGAATCGCTTATGTTCCACAGGTAGATAATGTGTTTCCTTCACTATCTATTTTTGAAAATTTACAGATGGGAGGTAATAATTTACCAACTAAGGTACTAAATGAGAGAATAGAGGAAGCATTGGCTATGTTTCCAGATTTAAAAACAAGAATACATGATCTTGCTGCTTCATTATCGGGAGGTGAAAGACAAATGTTAGCAATCTCAAGAGCATTGATTTCAAAACCAAAATTTCTTCTTTTAGATGAGCCAACAGCTGCATTATCTCCATTGTATCAGTCTCAAATTATTGAGAAAATAGATAAATTAAGAGATACAGGAATTACCATATTGATAGTTGAACAAAATGCTCGACTCTCTCTTGCTCGTTCTGATAGGGGATATATTTTTGCGAACGGTGAAGTAGTGCATACAGGTAAAGCAATAGATATTCTCAATGATCCCGAAATAGGTGAATACTTTTTAGGGAATAAATCAGACTAAACTATTCAGTCAATGATTTATACAAGAATGGAAAAGATATGTCCATTCTGTAGTCGATTGAAGAATGATTATCATCAAACTCTTCATGGATATGTTCTATTCCTAATGCATTCAGTTTGTCAGATAATTGTCTTGCTCCAAAATGAAGATTATATTGGTCTTTAAATCCACAATCAATATATATGCCCTTTAAACTCTTAAGATTTTCTTGAACATCAACACGATCAATCATAACAACAGGATCATTTTTCAACCATTCTGCCCATCTAACTTGATCTACAACACATGTTCTTAGGTCAACAGGCAATCTGATTCCCATAGGTGCGTTTGGATCAGGATCATAGAATGCACCCATCGCTACCATCATCAAAACGTGAAAATCATCATGACTAATTTTCTTTGAAGATTTAACATGATTGAGAAAATTCTGTATCCCTCCATGTTTTTCTAATTGCATTACCGATTTAGGAAAATCACCCATAAATAAAGACTCAAAACCCATATCCCCCGAGTGACATGCTAATGCGCCCCAATAATCAGAGTACAACATACCGTGTACTATCGCTCCATATCCTCCGCTAGATTTACCAAATACTCCTCGGTTTTCTCTTCCCCTTTTCACAGGAAATTTTTCTTCAATAATTGGAATCATTTCTTTAGTTAAAAAATCAGCCCAATTACCAATAGCTAAACTATTGATGTATTGATTTCCTCCTAGAGTTGTGAAACAATCAGGAAGAGCAATGATGACCTCTCCCATTTTCTCCTCACTTACCAATCTTTCAACTCTCTGAGGTACTGATTCTGCAAATGGTTTCCAATTAGTATGTGCAAATCCACTACCTGTATATCCAACCAAATCCACAAACAACGGATATTCTTTTCCATCTTTATCCCAATCTGGAGGTAGATATATTGCCACTTGTCTAGTACTTGGATCTCCTAGCATATTTCCTTCAATAGCCTTGGAATCTATAGTTAAAATCTTTATTTCTCCCTTGATTGTACCAAATGTATGACTGGGCATATTATTCTCTCCTCAATTCTAGTTTGACAAAACTTCCTTCACCAGGGACTCTACACATCATACTAGGTTTTACACCATCTGACATTATTCTAAGATGAATTTCAGCAGTTATGGTTACTGTAGCACTGAACAAATGCCCTCCTAATACATTCATATCATCATCAGACATGATGATATGTATGTGAGTGAAAGGCCCATCAGGACCGGGACAGAGATTACCTTGCGTTGATAATAATTCTACTGGGCCAGAATATGTTGTTTTTTGATAAACTCCATCAGAATCAAGATAAGCAACTTCTGCATTATGTACTCTCCCAATTCCACTCGTTATTACAGCACTCTCTATTCCTTTATCTGACAAACTTCGTATTGACTCATGAATTTCTTCTCCGGGATCTAATCTAACAAAAACATCTCTACCTGACACTATGTGTTCCATAATTCGGGATAAACTTCTTTCCTTTAAGGTCTCGATTATAAAATTCATTATCTCGGCTTAATCAGAATTTTTCTCCACTAGAAGTTTTTTTAATAATTTTTTACAGCAAGATATCGTTTATTTCTCCAGTGGAAATAAAGGGGTCACATTAGGCACCCAATTTGATTATGTACCTCCCCTCTGGTTCAGCAAAGCCCGGGGGACAATTGATGACTATTCATGTACAAGATTCTAGTGCAAGATGGAAAACTTTTCTCACAACTGCCAAAGAAGATGAGATATTGTTACTACTTACAAAACAGTCCCAAACTCCAGTTTTAAAAATAGATTTTCATGAGATACAATCCTTTGATTCTGAATTTGCTGATTGGATTCTAAAAGACCCTCGTGCAGTACTGGATAGTGGATCTAAGATGTTAAATGATCTCTGCCTTGAAAGAGGGGGTTCTGTTGTTCATTGCAAGATTCGAATAGGTGAATTACCAGGCGATGCTAGAATCCATTTACGAGAAATTGGTAGTGAATCAATTGGAAAATTCTGTAGTGTTGATGTTGTTGTAAACAAGGTCTCCGAAATCAAACCTAGGTTGTATATGTCCACATTTAAATGTGAAACATGTGGCTTTGAACAAGATGTCGAACAAAAAGATGAAAGAGAATTAAAAGAACCTTTGAGATGTCCTGAAATAAAAGGAGGTTGCGGCTCTTTCGCTCGAAAGGGGCAGACCACGTTTCAATTAATGATGCAAGCATCTAAGATGATTAATAATCAATTAATAGAGGTTTCAGAACTTCCTGAGAATGTTCCTAGTGGCTCACAACCAACACGAGGAATATTATTCCTAGAGAGAGATTTAGTTCTTACTTTAGTGCCCGGAGATAGAATTTCTGCCAATGTTATCCCACAAGTAAGACCAGAGTTCAAAAGAAATAAAAAAACACCAATGTTTGAAATTGTTTATGATTTAATTAGTGCAGAGCACGAATCTACTCCATTTACTGAAATTGATATTGATGATGAAGATACTGAAACAATAATAGAAATTTCAAAAAGACCCGATTTACTCACATATATGTATAAATCAATTGCACCTTCAATATTTGCTGCTGACGAGAAACTAGAATTTGTCAAGCGAACTTTGGCATTACAATTGTTTGGCGGCGTATCTAGATTGAATGATGATGGAACTAGATCTCGTGGAGATATACATATTCTTTTGATGGGAGATCCAGGTGTAGCTAAATCTCAATTACTGAAATATATGTCACATATATCTCCTAGAGGAAAATACGCTTCTGGTGGAGGAGTATCGGCAGCAGGTCTTACTGCAGCAGCAGTAAAAGATGCATTCAATGATGGGCGTTTTGCTCTTGAGGCTGGAATCCTTCCGCTTTCTGATAGGGGTCTTGCTGCGATTGACGAATTTGATAAAATAACATCTTCAGATAGAGGATCGATGCATGAAGCCATGGAACAACAAAGTATACACATAGCAAAAGGAGGACTCACTGCTCGCCTCCCTACAAGATGTGCAGTTTTGGCAGCAGCAAATCCTAAAGATGGAAGGTTTTCAAATAGAAATAACAGATCTTCTGTACTATATTCATTCCAAGAAACTGGGTTGCCTCCTCCATTAGCATCACGTTTTGATGTTATTTGGTTAATGAGAGATGAAATTGCTTTACAAAATGATGAAAGAATTGCTAAACACATTTTGGCGACACGTGCAAGAGGGACAACAGAATCTATGAGAGAGAAAGGTCTCATTATCGATAAACCAAGAGAAGATGGTATTACAAATATCGGTGTCGATGGTAATGAACATTTGACCACTTCATTTTTGAGAAAATATGTGGCTTATGCTAAATTAAATGTTTATCCACAATTAAATGAGGAAGCAAGATTATTATTGCTTGAATTTTACAGAGATGAAAGACAGGCATTTTACAGAGAAGATCAAAAAGAAGATTACAACGATGAAACTAGTAAAGTTCCAATAACAGCAAGAGCTCTAGAGGCATTAAGTAGACTAGCCGAAGCTCACGCCAGAATGCATTTGAGAGATATAGGGACTGAGAAAGATGCAAGAGTTGCAATTGCTGTTTTTAAACATTGGAGATCAGAAGGAAATATTGAAGATGAATCTGAATTCCACAGTAGTAGGGCTGCCAAACGAATAAATCCTGATAAAGTAGTTCGGCAAATAATCACAAAATTATGCGAAGAAAAAGGTGAGGCATTAATTGAAGAAATATACGATGCTTCGAAGAAGAAGGAAATAAAACCATTTGAAGTAGATCGTATAATTGGTAAATTAAGGCAAGGAGGATTATTATTTAGTCCAAGAGATGGCGCTTATTCGTTTGCTTGATATTGTGACATAAATACTGAAATATGAAAGGTAAAGACCTCTCGAATAGGTATTAGTATGGAGCCGATAGGAGACATTTCAGATCCTGAAAGTATCAATCCTGACATATTAGGATTTATGTGTGGTTTGGAAATACACCAGCAATTAGATACTGGAAAACTACATTCAAGAATGCCAAGTAAATTATTTGATTATAAATTTGATGAAATTCCTTCAAATTGGAAAAAATCTACACGAAAACTTAGAGCGGCACGTGGAGAAGGAGGAGAAATTGATGTGGCAGCAAGATTTGAATACCGTAGAAACCGTTCCTTTGTTTATTTTCAATCTCCGAATGCAAGCCTAATTGAATTAGATGAAGCACCACCGGATATACATGATAATGATGCAGTCGATGTAGTATTGACAATTTCTGCAATGATGAATGCAAAACCAGTTACGGCATTACAGGCTATGCGCAAGACTGTCGTAGATGGATCTAATACAAGTGGTTTTCAGAGAACTACTTTAATTGCCAACCAAGGCGTTTTAGAGACCAAATCTGGAAATGTAGGGATAGATGTGATATGTCTAGAAGAAGACTCAGCTAGGAAACTTATTACTCAAAAAACGTCTAATGGCGATATAGTGTTTTATAATTTAGATAGGTTGGGGATTCCATTAGTAGAGATAGCAACCGCGCCTGACATCGTTTCACCCGAGCATGCCAAAGAAAGTGCAATTAGTTTGGGAACTTTACTTCGAGATACTCGTAGAGTACGCAGGGGCTTAGGCTCAATAAGGCAGGATCTAAATGTGAGTATTTCTTGTGGTGATAGAGTGGAAATAAAAGGATGTCAAGATTTAGAATGGATTCCTAAAATCATACGTTTAGAAATGGCTCGTCAGTTACATATGTATAGGCTAGCAAATGAATTACGTAGTGAAGCAAATCTTCCAAAACTACCTCCCAACAGATCCAATGATAAGATTCCAATCGAAAACAGAGTTGCATTACATGTTAAATCAAAAATCAAAAAAGAAATACATGATCTTACAGAATTATTTTTGAGTTGTGAGTCAAGTATGGTGCAAAATTCGATATCAAATCATGAAGTCGTTAAATGTATAACTTTACCAGGTTTTGCAGGTAAATTAGGTAATAAAAAAAATGATATCCATGGTTCTCAGTTACCTAGACTCGGAAGAGAATTAGCAAGTGCAGCAAAATTAGCCGGAGTTGCAGGAATATTCCATTCTGATGAATTACCTGCATATGGAATTACTGATTCAGATGTAAACTCTGTTGTCCAACATCTTTCTTTATCAGACGAAGATGCTTTTGTGCTATGCGTTGCTCCTGATTGGCAATCAGATTTAGCATTAGAATCGGTGTTAAACAGAGCAAGATTAGCATATCATAGGATTAAACCAGAAGTCAGAAATGTTGTAATTAGAAAGGGTCAACCAGAAGATGGAACAACAACCGCAATGCGACCACTACCGGGAGGTGCACGCATGTATCCAGAGACGGATGTACCAATTCTCAATATAAAAAAAGAAAGATGGCAGTGGATATTGAATAATTTACCACTTACTCAGAAAGAACGCTATGAAAGGATTTCAGAAATAGGAATATCCAATAATCAAATAGATGCTGTGATAAGAGCGGAATTAGATGATGTATTAATCCAAGGAATTGAAGGAAAAATTGATGATTTAATCCCTTCTCTACCACCAAAAGCATGGGCTACAGCAATTTTAGAAAACCCTGAAACAATCCCTTTCCCAGTTTTGGCTTCTTCTATACACCTCAGAGAATCTAATTTATTGACACGAGAGGGAGTTATACCGATTAGCAAATTAGCGATGAATTCTAATATTTCAAATTCTAATATTGTCTCATGGATGCAGGAAAAAATTCCAGATTTAGGTTACTCACCAGCCAATGCTGTCGATGTTGAAGTTGTTATTGATGAAACAATCAGTGAAATGAATGAAATGGTAAGGGATAGAGGATTTGGGGCTATAGGGCCACTTATGGGAGTAGTTATGAAGAAATTAGGGGGCACTGCAGACGGTAAATTGGTAAATAAATTATTAAAATCAAAAATTGAAGATTTAATAGAATAGTTAAATCTAATAATAATCTTCATTTGTTTTAACAACAATATTTATGGCATTTATTTCATTCGTTAAAAATCCATGAATGCCCTGATACCTTTTGCACTGACTTTTATTATAATATCTCTTTTTATTTATCAATCCACAAAAAATATTGGAAACAACCTTTCTGCTAAGGCGTTTGCCACATTTTCTCTTGTATTTATATTGATTACTTTTTCTTCAATTAATACAGAATGGAATAGGATGACATCTGAACTTGTTGAGGAAGTAGATGATCCACATTACGGACTTCCAGATTTATGGGATGGTAAACAAGCTTTTTGTTTCCATTTCCCATCTCCTGAAAATTCTCCATCGGGTTTAGATGATGGGAGACATCATTTTGATTTCGATGGAACAGATTTCAAAACTGATAAAGACTGGAATCAAACAGGTGGCTGTGTAGGGGGTTTTGAAGGTTTTGAGAATGGTTTAGATTTACAAAATGCGGCTATTGAAGTCACTGGAAATACTTTTTTAATAACTTCAACTGAATTTTCTTTTGGTCTACAAATAGATTCAATATCCGGAATAACACCTTGTGATGTTTATGAATGCGCATCAGATGGTTCATCTGGAGCTTATTGGCAACTTCTCCACAATGGTGCATACTCAATGGTGGGAATTTCTGACCTTGTATTAGATGAAGATAGTGTAGTGACTTGGCAATTAGCTACATATTAATCGCAACTATGAATAACATGGTTATGGACGATAGGGTTACGAGAACATGATTGATGCACATGCAGTTAACCTTGGGCCTTATGGTTTGCTTTTAGTTAATTTAACACTCCTGTCTATTATAGGATGGGCTTTATGGAAAACTGAGAGAAATCTATCTTCACAGAGTGATACAATAGTCCTGTTTCTTTTAGGTATTTTTGCAGTTTCAGGAAGAATATTGCTTGAACCAATACCAAATATTCAACCTGTTACGGTAATAATTCTAATGAGTGGTATATACTTTGGAGTTAGCAGATCAATCATTCTAGCAACATCTGTTGCACTAATATCTAATCTATTTATCGGACATGGATTATGGACATTATATCAAGCCTTTGGATGGTCATTAGTGGGAATTATAGGAGCAGTATTTTCAAACAAATTACACCTGAATAATACTAGTTCCAATACACCTTTGATGATAGTAGCAATATTTTGTGCATTTATTTTTGATTGGGTTGTCTCTCTTAGTGTTTTACATACTTTAGGTCCAGATTTACTATTTGTCTATATCCTTGCGGGAATCCCATTTGATATACTTCATGCAGTAGGAAATATATTTTTTGTGGCATGGCTTGCTTCGCCATTGAGTGAAATAATGACACGTCATTTGTCTGTAAAAAAACCTTTGGCGGTGAAAGAAATTGTCAAAAACCGGATATGAAACAACTATGGTTTTGGTCACAAGAAATGACCTTAATCTATCGAGTGGAAAATTAGCAGCACAGTGTAGTCATGCAACAGCGGAATGTATTCTTAAAGCAAAGCGACAATCTCCACAAATTCTTGATAAGTATCTCAAAACTGGTGCACGAAAAATCGTTTGTAATACAACAAATGTTGATGAATTAAAGAGGATATACGGTCAGGCTAAAGATGCAGGATTAATTTGCCACATGGTTAGAGATGCAGGTCATACAGAAATACCTGCTGGAACTGTAACAGTAGTAGGAATAGGTCCGGGAATTAGGTCTTCTATTGATAAAATAACTAGTAGTTTACCTCTAGTTAAGTAATTCTACCATAATGGTCATGAATAATCACTACTCCAGATGAGCATGGTCACACAGGTAATACTATCTCCAGAGACAAGAGAAGAATTGCTTTCAAAGTGTACAGAGATGGATAATTTTGTAAATTGGTTAGATTCAATAGATAGACGACCAGGACTCGATGAATTAGCACTTAAATTATCAAATCTGAAACCCAATTCTGATGCGTTAGAAAACTGTGTTGGTTATGCCAAAGCAGGATATCAAAGACATGTTATTAAGAAAAATGATTTTTATGAATTAGCAATAATTTGTTGGAAACCAGGTCAAAAAACTCCTATACACGACCATGTTGGTAGCGATTGCGCATTCCTAATAATTTCTGGAACATCTACGGAAACAATCTATGAAACTAATTACAATGGCCTAGCATTTCCGACTGAATCAATAATAAGGAAGTCGGGAGAAATATGTGCAGCAGAAGAGCAGGACATTCATGTCGTATCTAATGAGGGAGACATTGGCCTAGTTGAATTACATGTATATACTCCACCTTTGAGTGGATATAATGTATATTCTAGTATGTGATTCTCATATCATTAAATCTAATGCCTTTTCTACCCATCCTTGTTTTTCAATTCTTCCAGGAGGGAATTCAATTGCATTATTTATTATCTCCATATTTTTTGCATCCATTCTACTAATTTGCTCATATGATATAATTTCCAATGCGTTTAATTTTCTTTCTACAAATTTATCAATACCGTCTATTTTAGTCAAATCATCCGATTCATCAAAATCAGCATCGCCAATTACTTTCCAATTCACTTGATGAACTCTAAGTGCTATTCTTTCGAGAACTAATTCTTCTCTAACCATCAAGTTAGCCTTTAATTTCAACTCTGCTTCCATAGCTTCTCTTTCTACTCTTTGTCTTTCTGTTTCCATACCTACAACTTGATCGACTTCGATATCTGCTTCAGATTCTAATCTGTCTAATTCGGCTTGTACCTTTTCAGCTTTCTTTAGTGTCTCGTTTATGGCTTCTCTTTCTGCCTTTATCTGTTCTTCCATTTCTTGTTTTTCTGCTTGTGCTTTAGCAGCTTCAGCCTTGGCTAATTCTATGTCCTTTTCTAATGCTGCAATCTCTTTAACCACACTTTTTGCAGCCTTCCTCTCATGAGTCAATTGCCCTTTTGCTTTATGTAATGCTTCTTTACTTTCAGCCATTGCCTTCTTGGCTTCTTCTTCTTTAATTGCTCTCTTTTCTCCCTCAGTTTCTATTTTCTCTTCGGCCTTTCCTTTAATTTCACTAAGTTTAGCTAACTCTGCTTGTGCCTTTTCTTGAGCCTTTTTAGCTTCTTTAATTTGTTTTTCAGCAATCTTTCTTTCCATTGTTACCTTTTTTGCTTCAGCTTCAGCTTTGGCAGTGGCTTTCATTTCTTTTTGTAATTCCTTTGTTGCTTCTTTAGCAGCGGCCATAGCTTCTTTTGCTTCTTTCATCAATACTTTACTCTTTTCTGTTTCTTCTGCGGCTTTTGCTTTTGCTTCTTCTTCTCTAGCTTGTAGAGATTCTCTAGAGGCCATGGAGTCCTCTGCAGCTTTTGCCATCATCTCCTGAGCAGCAGCAGCTTTTGCTTCAGCCTCTTTTCTTTCTAATTCTGCTTTTTTAGCTTGTGCTTGTGCTTTAACGGCTTCTTTAGCATCTTTTGCTTCTGCTTTTTTAGCTTGTGCTTGTGCTTTTGCAGCTTCTTTAGCAGAAGCAATGGCATCTTTTTTAGCCTTAGCATCGGCCTTAGCATCGGCCTTAGCTTGTGCTTTTGCAGCTGCTATCTTTTCTTTCTTGGCTTCTGAATCTGCCTTAGCTTGTGCTTTTGCAGCTGCTATCTTTTCTTTCTTGGCTTCTGAATCTGCCTTAGCTTGTTCTTTTGCAGCCGCTTCTGCTTCACTGGCTTCAATTTCAGCAGCTAATTCAGCTTTAGCATCATCTTCTGTGACTTCTATTTTCTTTTTCTTTTTCTTTTTCGGCTTTTCTTCTGGTTCGGCAACTTCTTCTGCTTCTGCAGCTTTCTTCTTTGGTTTGGCTTTCGCTTCCTTGGCATATTTCTGAAGTAATTTCTTAATCATTGTATCATAATTACCATCAAATTTAGCCAATAATTTTGGGATATTTTCTAATCTAGTTGTTAATTCAGGTTCTTCAACATACTTTTTGTATGTCTTCTTCAAAATCGCCGTAGCCTCTTCCTCTGATAACTTGCCCACGGGTTTAGGCTGGACAACTTAGGTTTAATATTTTGACCTATAATTTATCAATATTAGCAATTATTCAAAATATTATGATTTAAATTACATCAACATTTCTTCTAATCTAGTTAATCCCAAGTCTACATTATCATAAGAAGGGCCAAATGAAAATCTGACCCATTTGTCGAATTGTTGCTCATCACGGGCAGGTTTAGGATTAACATCAAAAAATGTACCAGGAACTGTCATCACTTTCCTGTCCAGGGCTTTCCAAAAGAAATCTATACCAGTATTATATCCTTCAGGTAAGTCTTCTACACATGCCCAAACATAGAATGTAGAATCACCTTTTAGACATCTAATACCCATCCTAGTCAATCTATCAACCATCATGTTCTTTTTCTTTGAGAACATTTCTCTTAATGCACTAGTTTCTTGATCTGCATATTCTGATTCTAATGCACGCAATGCTAGTCTTTGACTAACTCTACTGGGTCCTCCATCAATTGCACTTGCAGCTCTACCTAAAGTCTCAATTATTTCTGATGGACCTAGAACCCATCCCATTCTCCATCCTGGATATCTAAAAGATTTGGTAAGCCCATCAATCACTAGGATTGGATCTGTTTCTGGATCATCAACGAATTCAGCACTTGATACTGGACCACAACCAGGTTTCCTTCCCTCATAAATGAAATGAGAATAAAATTCATCCATCAACAAAACACAGCCCGTTTCTCTTGCAGTTTCGCAGTATGATGCTAATTCGTCTCCTTGTATGACATGACCAGTCGGATTACAAGGATTTGAAACTAAATAACTATCCAAATCTCTGGCAATATTTTTGAATTCATCAGCAGGTATTGAGAAATTATTCTCTTCTTTGGTTGGAATCAAAATTGGTTCTAAGCGAGGGGTTGCATAATCCATCATATCTTGATATGCAGTGTAGTCAGGTATCTGATATCCCATTTTACCTTGAACTGCACCAAAAATCCGACTGAGCATTAGTCTTCCTCCTTGTGCTATTCCAACATTGGCTGCAGTATACGGTTTCTTACCTCGACGATAATATCTATTGTAATGTTTAGCAACAGCTTCTCTCATCTCATCTGTACCATTTATTGGACCATAAGCCTGATCTTCGGGTTCAATTAGTACATTTCTAAGCCTATCGGGTGCACCTTCCATTTCTCCTATCTCAGGTTGTCCTTGGCCAAGATTACACCAATCAGGATTACCGTTCCAAAAACCTCTTTTTACTGCTTCAGAAACTACCCAAATTACACCCATATACGGTACTTCTCGAAA